>JAIOQY010000104.1 GCA_021108435.1 Candidatus Aegiribacteria sp. | reverse complement strand
TCCCGGGAACCACGTGCTTCTGGCTATGCTGGTTTCCGGGCTTTCCCGGGAACCACGTGCTTCTGGCTATGCTGGTTTCCGGGCTCTCCCGGGAACCACTTGCTTCTGGCTATGCTGGTTCCAGCGTTCACTGCGGCAAGCCCATTGAAGCATGCGATAGATAATGGTAGAAAGACCCTGAGCGAATATCAAGGGCACTATTCTCTCTTGAGAAGATGAGCTTCAACGAAGCTTCGGACACTGTACTTTGCTGCAGTAGAGTTTTCGTGATGGATTCGGGTTTAATTCATTTCAGCTGCTTCTTACACGGTTTTATGTGGAAATACTTCGCGAATTGCTCTTCCGCCTCCGGTGAACCACCAGAACGGAATGTAGATCAGAACAGGCAGGATCAGAGCGGGCAGAAATGGCATACGCCGGATCAGAATAACTGCAGCGAATGCAGGTATCGAAACAAGAATTGAGATGGCTGCCTCTCTCCAGATCGGCAGTGAATAACCTCTCCTTTTCAGGAATACCCAGTAACAGACAACTATCAGTAAGTTCCCCGCGACAAAGAAAATACCCGCGGAAGGCAATCCGATCACAGGCATAAGCAGAAGGTTCCCGCCTACAACAAGAATCAGTGCCGCAGTGGTGATGGGTACGACCACTCTGACTTTGTTCACGGCCAGGAGAGCTGATACGAGAATATTCCAAAGGTATACCGCTGCAAGCCCTCCAAGGCATAAATAGAGGCATAGCTGCATTTCCGAAGAACTGATGTTTCTTAGGTATTCGCTTCCCCATATGAACCTCAGGAATCTGTCTCCCGCTGATAAGACTGAAAGGGACAGCACTACGGCAAGGCCGATGAAAATTCTGGACATGTTGCCGGTCTGTCGCTTATACCCGCCATCTCTGAATGCACGGCAAAGAGATGGAAACAGTGCGCCCGGTAATAATGTAGGAACAACCAGCAGAAGCATCAACTCGATGATCTTCAGACACTCCTGCCATGCTGCTACTGCGTTTTCACCGAGTATCTGTCTTATAAGAATATTGTCCGCCCTCTGATGAACAACTGTTACCACCCCCATGATTCCAACCGGAATTGAGCTGATGAAAAGTTCCTTTATTTTCAGCATATCTATAGAAGGCAATATCGAGAAGCCGATTCTTTTAAGACATAGAATTGCTATAATGGCTGCAGCAAGAGTTCTAATAACATAGGCTGAAGCAATCGCGGTAAGATCCATTCTGAACTGAATCAGAAGCAGTACAGTTGTCAGGCCAATTATGCCCATTGAAATCCTGCAAATGGACTCGTAGATCATTTTTTCTCTTGCTCTGAAGATCGAATAAATCATCTCGGCAAAAGATTCGAAGACAACAGAAATGCCGATTATTCCGAGAACAAGCATTCTCTCTGAAGATAAATGCAGCAGATAACCAGTCAGCATAAGAAGTGGAAAGCCAAGTAAACAGAGAATTGTCCTGATTGTGAAAGATGTGGAAAGCAGTTCTTGAGTATCAGCGACTCTTACGCTTGAACGCATGTTAATAATAAGTGAAACGCCCAGATCGGACAGGATAAGATATATCTGTCCAAGTGCTATTGAAAAAAGAAGACCTCCGAAATCCCCATCAGACAGATATCTTGCGAGGAACATCATCGATACGAAAAGAGAACCTTTTCCTATAAACTGACCAACAAGCATGAATCCGCTGTTTGCAGCCTTTGATGACCTTTTGGCATCAGTGATAATGCCATCTCGGTCGGAGGGGATGGCGCTTCCTAATTTTAATCTGTTGTTCATCAACATATTTAATCTGGAAAGGATATCCGGAGGCTGCGGTAGAGCCTCCTCGCGACTCTGCATTTTCTATATTTTCCGTATGGCAGTGCGATTCTCCCGTCTCCCTGTAGTAATGGTTGGTTCTGACTGATAGAACGCTACAATACCCAACTGATTGAGAAGTAACAACACTGTTACTGAAATGGAGTTCTTCGGTATCAAGGCTCGATAGCAGCGGTTCGGTGTAGTGGGAAACTTCGCGAGTACGAATCACAGTGGTACCGCGATGTCATGGTTGTCGGAAACGGCACCTGTGTCGGAGTGGGGCATACGGATTACGGCGGCACGGGCAGGATCTTCTTGGTAGAGATCGATGAGAGCGGTGTCCCGATACGGGGGATGTTTATAGGCACAGACGGCTTCTTCGACATCGAAAGCGAGAGCAATAGGAATCTTGATTTCAAGCCATTCCTGACAGCGGGAACATCAACGATACTTCCGATATTGGTTCCGCAGCGCCGGCAACTGATTCAGAAGCCTGAATCACGGTTTCAGGGATATCTTTGGGAGAGACCGCAGGCCCGCTGACGAGTATGCCAGGTTTCTGGTATTGATTGGATATGTGTATGTAGTTATCTGTAAGAGAATATATCACAATGTATAATATATATAGCAAGATCAACCTTATGTGCTTCGCCATCAAATCGAAATATGCTATGTCAAAGATCTCTTTATGATTTACTTCGTATCCAGTTGAAGGTCTCTTCCAGTGCCTGTTCTACAGGGATGGCTGGTTTCCAGCCGGTTATCTTTTCCGTCAGTCCATTCTCCAGTTTCCAGTCATGAGCCAGGAGTTCTTTACATTTGTCCCTGCTGAAGAACGGGGTTGCACCGATCATTGAAGAGAGTGCCTCTGACATGAATCCGGCTGAGTTAATCAGAAATGGAGGTATTCTCAGATGAAAGATCCTTCTTTTTGCTGCCTGCTGCAGAAGTCTATGAAAGTCCTTCCAGGAAAAGAGCCTGCCGTAGGATGGTTCAAGGGTTTTGCCAACAGCTTCCGGATATTCAGGTAGGTGTGCTATCAATCGCGAGAGGTCTGGCGCATAGGCAAGAGCGAATCCCCCTCTGTTTATCCATGGCGATACGAAAAGACCTTTCAGTGCAAGCCTTAGTATCGGGGTAGAGGCAGGATCACGCGGCCCGAATATCGCAGGTGGTCTGACGATTATCCAGTTCTCGGTATCTCTGACGGCATATTCACCCAGCAGTTTGCTTCTTCCGTAGTTGGTTACCGGTCCTGTTCCCCCCGGACCAGATGCTGCCTGGCTGGATATGAAAATGAATAAAGCATCACTGGCGAATTTCTCTCTGGCAATGAGCATGTTCCTGGTTATCAGCGCGTTAGCTTGATCGAATTCCTCCTGGCTGCCGGCGCTTGTCGCACCGGCTGAATGAATAATCACATTCGCGTTTGCCAGAACGGAGCCAATTGAATCAGGGTTCATAAAATCGACTCGGCTTACTGTGCATTCCGGTGGTATATTCGATACGGATGAATATTGCCTGAGTAATACATAGGTGGATATACCCGCATTAATGAGTATTTCCGCTATGTGGCTTCCCAGAAAACCGGAAGCTCCTGTAAGTACTGATTTATTCATAATCACCGGAATCCGTTGACTTGCGTGAACATCCTGATTAACTTCCTGCGCAATGCTACATGTTGATTTAACCGATGGCAAGGTGGAAAATGGAAAACGCGCAAAGAGATGTCTTCCAGAAGTGTTCCGAGTTTGACAGATTGGAGAAGGTTCGAGAGTCCGGTCTCTATCCATATTTTGTGCCTCTCGGAGGTCATGTAGGGGCTGAGATGGAGATCGACGGACACAGCATCATCATGCTGGGTTCCAACAATTACCTTGGACTGACAGACCATCCGGTTATTATGGAGAGAGCAAAGGAAGCTATCGATAAATACGGCACGGGTTGTACAGGCAGTCGTTTCCTTAACGGCACACTTGATCTTCATATTGAGCTTGAAGATAGACTTGCCAAATTTCTGGACAAGGAAATGGCAATAACTTTTAGCACCGGATTTCAGTCTAACCTTGGAGTGATCTCAACAATTGCCGGCAGGGATGATCTTATCTATCTGGACAGAATGGATCATGCTTCAATAATTGACGGCTCCAGAATGAGTTATGCCCGAGTATTGAAATACAGACATAATGATCACGATCATCTCAGATATATGCTTGAGAACAATCGAGAACATCCGGCTGTAATCGTAACAGACGGCGTTTTCAGTATGGAGGGTGATCTCGCGAATATTCCCGGACTTGTGGAAGTCTGCCGGGAATTCGGAGCAAGACTCATTGTGGATGATGCGCACGGAGTAGGTGCGATGGGCCCGAGGGGGCGTGGTACAGCGGAACATTTTGGCTGTCATGATGATGTTGATATTCTGGTCGGAACTTTCAGCAAATCATTTGCCTGTATTGGAGGCTTTGCTGCTGGTCCCGCCGAAGTTATGGAGTATATCAAACATACAGCTCGAACAATGATATTCTCCGCCAGTCTGCCGCCCGCAGCTGTCGCAACGGTTATTGCCGCACTGGATATTCTGGAGAAGGAACCTGAACTTGTCGCAAAATCACACTGTGCTGCTGAACGCGCAAGACAGGGGCTTGCTTCTCTTGGGTTCAATGTAGGCAATTCAGAAGCTCCGATTGTACCGATTATCGTTGGCGACGAAGTTCAGACACTCGTGTTCTGGAGGAAACTCTTTGAAGCCGGTGTTTTTACAAATCCTGTTATCAGTCCTGCTGTTGCTTATGGTGGTGAAATGCTGCGTACCAGTTACATGGCTACACATACGGAATCCATGATTGATAGAGCCCTTGAGATATTCAAGAAGACCGGGGAAGAACTCGGCATAATCTGATCCGGGAGGTTCGATGTCTTTCACAATCGAGGAAGTGACCAGCAGGAATCAGCTAAGAGAGTTCATCGATCTGCCATTCAGACTGTACAGGGATAATCCTTACTGGGTTCCACCGATCAGGTTTTTTCAGAAGGAGCTTTTCAATAAAAAGAAGCATCCTTTTCATGAACATGGGGATGTTACTCTTTTGGTCGCCCGGAACGATCAGCGTGAAGTTACAGGACGCATTGCGGTAATAGTAAATCATACACATAACGAATACCATAATGAGAAGACCGGTTTTTTCGGGTTCCTCGAGAGTGAGGAGAATTCCGGGCTGTTCAAACTGCTTCTTGCTGAAGCTGAAAAAAGGCTTCGTGAAGCAGGTATGGATACAATCAGAGGACCGATGAACTTCTCCACAAACGAGGAGTGTGGTCTGCTTGTAAAAGGTTTTGATTCCAGACCACCGATAATGATGCCTTACAACTACAGGTGGTATGCAGACGCTCTTGACAGTAGTGGATATCTTAAGAGCAAGGATCTGCTGGCTTATTACCTGGATTCGGATAAAACCGATTACTCCAGGTTTTCCCGTATTGCTGATCTCGTAGTAAAAAGGCACGGTATCAGAATCAGGGATTTCTGCGTGAAGAATATTCACCGTGAAGTACCGGTAATCATGGATATTTACAATGATTGCTGGCACGATAACTGGGGATTTGTACCTATGAGCAAAAGGGAACTCGATATGATGGCTGATGAACTCAAGATGATAATGCTTCCCGAGCTTGGTCCGATTGTTGAGATTGAAGGAAAACCGGTTGCTTTTGCCATTGCGCTTCCGGATGCAAACCAGGCATTTGCCAGAGCGAATGGCAACCTCATCCGTGCAGTATTCGCGTTGAAAGTTCCTTTGTTCCGCACGAAGATCAATCAGGTAAGAGTGCTTCTTCTTGGTGTTCGAAAGGAGTTTCGCGGACGGGGAATCGAAGCGCTCCTTATACACAGAATCATAGAGGCCAGTATTGAGAGAAATATGGGCCGGGGGGAACTGTCATGGGTACTTGAGGATAACCACTCCATGAGAAGAATACTTGAAAAAGATCTTAATGCCGATCAGTATCGAACTTACAGAATATTTCAGAAGAACATCTAATCTGATATTTAAGGAAAAGAATGACTTCAGATGAATTGAAACAGCTCTATATCGATTTTTTCAGAGAAAGAGGACATACTGTTATTCAGGGCTCATCACTGATCCCTGAAAACGATTCCACAATACTCTATACACCTGCCGGTATGCAGCCGCTCGTACCATTTCTCCTCGGTGAGAAACATCCAGCCGGCCGGAGGCTGGTTGATGTTCAGAAATGTGTACGAACGGGAGATATTGATGAAGTAGGTGATTCCACACACCTGACCTTTTTTGAAATGCTCGGTAACTGGTCTCTCGGCGATTACTTCAAGCGTGAAGCGATTGAATGGAGTTATGAGTTCCTGACATCCGGAGAATGGCTTGGGTTCGGAGTGAACCAGATTCATGTCACTGTATTCGAAGGTGATGATCAGGTGCGTCCTGATGAAGAAGCAGCTGCTATCTGGGAGGAAACCGGTATTCCTCGCGACAGGATATACTTCATGGGACGGAAGGATAACTGGTGGGGACCTACCGGAAATACCGGACCATGCGGTCCTGATACCGAGATATTCATTGATACAGGAAGAACTCCATGTTGCCCGGATTGCAGACCGGGATGCGGCTGCGGGAAGTATTTCGAAATATGGAACGATGTCTTCATGCAGTACCGCCGAACAGAAGACGGCAGCTACGTTCCGCTTGAACAGAAGAACGTTGATACCGGCATGGGCGTGGAAAGAACCATAGCCATGATGAACGGTTCCGAGACGGTATTCGATATTCGCGAATTCCAGCCTTTATTCGGTTTTCTGAAAAAGTTCGCTGGTATTGGTTCACAACCTGACAGCGAAACTATCAGGTCTCTCCGGGTTATTTCAGATCATATCAGAACAGCCACTCACATTCTTGGCGACGATCAGGGAGTACCACCCTCGAATCTCGACAGAGGATACGTTCTCAGAAGGCTGATCAGGCTCGCGATAAGGCATGGCAGAAAGCTCGGGATTGATGAACCGTTCACTCACAGGCTCGCAGAGGTTGTATTAGAAACGGAAGCTTCCGCTCACGATGAACTTGCCAGGAACAGAAGATTCATACTGGATGAGCTGTCGTCGGAAGAAATACGTTTCGAGAAGACATTGCAGGCAGGATTGCGTGAATTCGATAAATTGCTGCCCAACCTTCAGAAAAATCCCGCAAAAACCATTCCCGGAAGAATAGCATTCAGATTGTATGACACCTACGGATTTCCTGTGGAGTTCACAGCTGAGATGGCAGCGGAACATGGCATGACTGTTGACATGAGCGGTTACAGCAAGGCATTTGAAAAACATAGAGAGCTTTCCAGACGGGGAAGTGAGAACAAATTCAAAGGTGGCCTTGCTGACAACAGCGAAATGGTAACAAAGCTGCATACTGCTACTCACCTTCTACACCAGGCTCTTCGAGATGTTCTGGGAGAACATGTGGAGCAGAAGGGAAGCAATATCACGGAAAAGAGACTGAGATTCGATTTCAGTCACCCGGCAGCAATGACTGTTGATGAGAAGGCTGATGTTGAGTTGAAAGTAAATGAGATAATTGCTTCTGATCTACCTGTAAATTGTGTGGAAATGGAACTTGAGGAGGCTCTTGAAAAGGGTGCAATAGGTTTATTCCGCAGCAAGTACGGTGAGAAAGTAAAAGTATATACGATTGGGAATTACTCGATTGAAATATGTGGCGGTCCCCATGTCGCTCATACTGGAGAACTCGGGACGTTCAGAATCGCTAAGGAGATGAGTTCTTCCAGTGGCGTCAGAAGGATAAGGGCGGTGCTTGAATGAGATTGATTCCCCTGATCTTTCTGACTGTCTTCTATTCCGCGGCAGCAGGAGACATCACTGATTTCTCAGGAACCTGGGAAACAACTTATGGCACACTCTTTCTTCGTCAGGATGGCTCTTCTGTAAGCGGTCACTACACTCTCGAAGGATATTCTACAATAGAGGGAGAAGTAGGGGCTGATGGACGACTGGTTTTTGCCTATACTGAACAGTCTGCTTCCGGTATGGGATGGTTCGATCTCTCTGATGATTCCATGTATATCACCGGAAAGTGGAGACCTGACGGAACCAGGCAGTGGTTCGACTGGGAGGGTTTCAGGGCCGGTTCAGGAGCAGAATCATCAAACTGGCTGGTAATACTGGAATCCGAATGGCAGGTTTCCATGACAGAGCAGGAATACTCCTTCGGCGAAATGCTTTCGTCCTGGTTTGCCAGGGTTCCAGGCGTGAGTGTAAGACATAGATTCATTCATGATACAGATGACCTTTCCGCATTCTGTCTTGAATCCTCAGGATTACCAGGGAACCTTTACCTTGTTATAGCATCGCATGGTTCTTCAGCTGGAATCGAACTTGCCTCAGGTGCTGTTTCCATTCGCGAATTCACCGACGCCCTCGAACCCTGCCGGAATCTTGCCATGGTTCACTTCAGCTGCTGCGAAATAATGGCTGGAAGGACTCCGGATGCTATAATCTCATCAAGAAGAAACTGGCCTGAAGGATTTCTTGTATCAGGATATACGCAGAGTGTTGACTGGGGAGCCAGTGGTATTATCGAGATATATTATCTTAATCAGATACTGGAGAATGGGCTTGCACCGGTTGATGCCGCGAACAGCGTAATCGAAGATATTGACTTTGCGGGTGAATCATCCACCAGATGGATGGAAAGAGCTGGATTTACATGGGTTACACACTGATGAACCCGGATATTCTATGTTGCTGAAATGAAAGGATCAACGGAATGGATCTCCTGAAAAAGATGTGTGAAGCAGACGGAGTATCGGGCCATGAAGACGAGATAGTAGTTCTGTTTAAGGAGGCCCTTGAAGGTTACGTTGACTATTTCTCAACGGATGCAATGAAAAACATAATTGCGTTCAAATCGGGTACGGATGGAGATTCACGTCTGAAGGTAATGCTTGCGGGTCACATTGATGAGATTGGTTTCCTGGTAAACAACATCGATGCAAAAGGTTTCGCATCTGTTGTACCTGTAGGCGGATGGGATTCCGCGAATATCATGGGACATACTGTCCGTGTTCATACCAGAAACAGCGGCGTGCTGACCGCCGTGATGAATCGAAGATGGGAACCAACGCTCAAGCAGCGCAACACCACAGCTGAGAAAGACAAACTGTACCTTGATTTTGGTCTGCCGGGAGACAAAGTAAAAGAAATGGTGGGTCGCGGTGACTGGGTCTCGATGGATACATCCTTTCGCGAATTCGGTGATTGTCTTGTAGCGAAAGCATTCGATGACCGCATCGGAGCGTACATCATCATAGAAGCCATGAAGAAATACAATAATCCATCCATCGATGTTTATGCGGTTGGAACTGCTCAGGAAGAAGTGGGGCTGCGGGGTTCAGCGGTCGCCGCACAGACGATAAAACCTGATATTGGAATAGCAGTGGACATCACCGGCTCAGGAGATACTCCGGAATTTCCGGCAAGAATGAGAATCGCTGAGCTTGGCAAAGGTGTTGCCATCAAACAGATGGACGCCAGTGTAATATGCTCCACTTCTCTTGTGGAATACATGAGAAAACTCGCTGAACAGAATAACATCGATCATCAGATGGAAATACTTGTTCGCGGCGGAACGGATACTTCCAGTATGCAGAGATTCGGTCCGGGCGCGCATTCCACGTGTCTTTCCATACCCACTCGATACGGTCACAGTCCTGTGGCTGTCATTCACAGGCACGATGTTCAATGTGCGATAGATCTGCTTGTCGCGTTCCTCAACGATATCGGATCCGACACAGAACTGTAACTTACTGAAGGGAGCTGACGAATGATACCGTTACTCGGTGTAATAATGGTAATTATCGGAATAGTGCCAATCACTGAGGATTATAGCGGATGGACTTCAACCTTCTCGATAGCCGCATACGATTCTTATACGGGTGAACTGGGTGTGGCTGTAGCATCCTGCGTGCCTTTCGTTGGTCATGAAGTCCCCTGGGTTGAGGCTGGAACAGGCGCAATCGCTACGCAGGCTCAGGTCAATCGGGCTTTTGGTCCGGATGGTCTTGACCTCCTTCGTGAAGCACTTTCTGCCGCCGATGTGATGGACAGTCTGATAAGCGCGGATCCTGAAAGAGAAGTTCGTCAGCTGGGAATTGTTGATGCAGCTGGAGAAGCTGTTTCATTCACAGGGAGCGAGACTTTCAGCTGGTCCGGAGGAGTTACCGGAAACGGATACGCTGTTCAGGGTAATATTCTGACAGGGGAGGATGTCATTCTTGATATGGAAAGCACTTTCCTTCGTACTGAAGGACCTCTTGCTGTCCGGCTTCTTGCCGCTCTGCAGGCGGGTGAGGACGCAGGTGGAGACAGCAGAGGAAAACAATCAGCTGCCATCCTGGTTACTCGAGCAAACGGCGGTCATCATGGCTGCTCTGACAGGTTTGTTGATATCTGTGTTTCAGATCACGAAAATCCTGTTTCAGAACTGATCAGACTCTATGCAATCTGGGAGGAGTACAACGTATTTCCTGTATATCTTGATGCCGGAACTGAACTAGAAACTCAATGGGCACTTGATATCATGGAGAGAAGTCTTCAAAATACGGAGCCGGATCCCCAGGTTCTCAACTATTATGCCTGGACACTTGCCGAGAGGGGATTACAGCCTGAGAGAGCTGTCGCATTAGCGGAGCAGGCCCTGGAACTGGCACCGCAGGATCACAATATCATGGATACACTGGCAGAAGCTCTTTTCCGAAGCGGTGATGCCGAATCCGCAGTGGAGTGGGAACTCAGAGCTCTCGAACTGGATCCTGACAACGGGTTCTATCAATCACAACTGTCCAGATTCAGAGATGAACCGGAAGAATAAAACTGCCATTTCAGCAGTCGCGAAAAGCTTCATTTATGTTGCCGTTCTCAGAGATACAGCACTGAATACATCAGGTGTCATCGAACTCAATCCGGAGCGGGACCCGGATAAGAAGTGTGTAAGAGTCGGGAGGATGTCAGGATTAAGGCATGCCGGTCAGATATTCGGTAAATGCCGTTTCAAAAATAAACGTTCCATTCTAAAAGGCTATACAACTGAATATGAAAGCGACGGGATCAGATCAAAGCTCGAGGTCGGCCTGAAACTGGAAAGAGCTCTTATCCGGCAATTAAGGCATGAAGGCTGGACAGTTATTAACAAACCTCCTAAACTGGACTGTTTCGTTTACGTAATCGAACTTGATCCTTCTGTCAGTAAACACAGGGATGTCAGAAGGAACAATCCGGAAGCCAGATCAGCAATGGAGTGCCTGTACGTAGGACAGACAAGAAGAAGCCCTGAGGAGAGATTTCAGGAACATCATACAGGCTTCGGTCAGAAAAAAGGTGGAAGACATCTCAGAGGGAAATGTTTGAAACTCCGTCCTGATCTTTACGAATTCTACAATCCCATGCCGCTGCTTGAATCACTCGAACTTGAGCGAGATCTTGCTGAAGACCTCAGAGCAAAGGGTTACACGATTCTGGGCGGTCATTGATCTTCTTTGAGTTTTCAGGAGAATCCATATTTGTCAATTTGTTTTGCAGGTGGTGGTTATGCGATCCTCCGGCAGTATTCTTCAGCCGCGAGTAGATCCTCCACGCATACTAATGAATCCTGCAACTCCAAGCCCTATTGAAATAACGGCAAATGCAATGCGAAGACCAGGATTAGTGACAATAGGGGTTATACCCTCAGGAGTAATCATCAATCCGCCTACAATGATTACAAAAGCCCATGTTAGCGGGCCGACAAAAAATTTCATTTTCTTTCTCCTTCCATTTGGGATTTATACAATCTAGCTTACTCAATAGCTGAAAAGCAATTCTGTTTCGATAACCACCCCCACATCGTCTGTTTTGCATCAACACTTCTGATGATGATTATACAACGTCTGCATATTCCAATTTATGCTCATGCAAAATTAACCTAATTGTCAAGTAATATGTTGTCAACCTGAATAATTGTACTGCGATATATTAGAATGTACAGGAATCCTGTTGGATTATATAGATATGAAGAGTATTCATAACCCTGTGGATTGATATTGTGGTTATCACCGTTGTGCTATCAGTTGCCGTTTCCGGATGCAATACCGATCATCAGGAAAATTGTCATTATGACAGCTATGATGAGGGCTGCTTTTGCTTTCTTTGGAGAGGATTCACGGTTCAGGAAGTAGATAAACCATCCGATGGGGAAAAAGAGAAAACAGAGACATCCCATACCGGCGGAGAGCTTGTCAGGAGCTTCCCGGTGGTAGTGGTGATGGATTTCCTTGACAGGAGTGTCCTCTGGTTTACCTGTCCATCCGGGGTCGAATTCGTGTTTGTGGAATGTTGACCTGCAATACTGGCATACGTAAGTCTCACCCTTGAACTCACCAATTTGAGCACCACAGTTAGGACATTTCATTTTTCTCTCCCCATATTCTTCTCCATCTGGAATATTGTAATCTATCCGCAATATACCGAAGTGTCCATCACCCCATGAAGAAAGTGAACTGGCATGGGCAAGTGTTGTGAATTCGCGGGATAGAATAGTATCTTTAAGTATGTATTCAAAAGCGGGACTGTTATTCGGAATCAGGATTAATTCTCTCAGAGGAGCAGCAGCTTCAGAGTGGGAAAATAACAGGCTGAAGCTTATTGCTGCCGGCATCACATTGTCCATTCTTATCCCTGGTATTTACTTACTGTTTCATTTCCTGTTTTCATATATCTATGGCCTTGAAAGCACCTTTACGGGATTTGGTATTGCCCTTGCTCAGAGGCTTCTTGGAATGACTTTCATGTCGATTGGGATCTTTATTGGTATTTCATCTTTCATCACTGGAGTCTCTGCCATGTTCAGATCGGGGGAGACTTCCCTGTTGCTTACCCTTCCCGTTCGGGACAGGATGGTTGCGTTTTTTCGAATGATTGAGAGCTGGTTCAATGCTGGATGGGCAACAATTCTCCTTGGGATTCCAATTTTAATCGCATTTAATGTTTCTCTTGAATACAATTATTTTTCCTCTTTCATTGCACTCGCTCTATTTCCATTTCTGTTAGTTATATGGGTTTCATCCGGTACTATTCTGCTTGGAGCATCAATTCGAATGAGCCAGAATAACGGCAAGCTCTGGAAGGCGGCATTAATCCTTGGATTAATTGTATCTGCGGGTATCTATCTTGTTCTGAAAAGTTCCGGACCTGAAGGTATGGTAGCCAAAGAAGCGACAGCGTTGGAAGCAGTTCATAAGTTCGTTGCTGATCTGCCTGTAGCCGGGGGTCGGTTCTGGCCTCATATCCTTTTTGGAAATGCCGTATCCTCGGTTAATAACGGAATCTGGCTGGAAGCTATTCAGAATGCAGGTATCCTGATCCTTGAATCAGTTATTGCATTGTTCCTGGCTTACATCATTATCTGTCCCGGATTCAGAAAACGGTTCTCTTCTGTATCCACCGTCTCTTCCCGCAGGAGAAGCAGCTTGCTGCTGCTTCGTTCCCGCGGCAGATTCAGGACAATGCTTCAGAAGGATATTCTTATCTTTCTGCGGGATCCGGTGCAATGGAGTCAGCTTCTTCTACTGGCAGGACTGTTCCTGGTTTACGCATTCAACATAAACAGATTTCCCATGGACGTAGGTAATCCTCTCTGGCGATCGATAGTTGTTTACCTGAATTTCTCTTTTTCATGTTTTGTGACTGCTACCATTCTCGTAAGATTCACATTTCCGGCAATCAGTCTTGAGGGCAGTGGTATCAGTTACATCCTGCAGCTTCCAGCCGGAAGAAAGATGCTGCTGAAAACAAAATTACTTGAGTCATTCCTTTTCATTACTCCATTTATCATTGGAATTGGTATCTGGTCTACAATCGCAATAGGTGCCGGGACAGTGCTTGTAGTTTCATCAACTGTTGCTCTGGGGCTTATGTGCATTGCTCTGGTCAGTATCAATACCTGTCTTGGCGCGGTGTTTCCCCGTTTTGACAAAGGCAGTGCAGCAAGCATCGCAAGCGGTCACGGAGGGATAATCGCCGCATGCGCATCCATGGGTTATGTTCTATTTGCGGTTTCTGTGCTTGGCATGACAATTCGCCGTGCTCTTCCTGCAGGCGGATCTGAGCAGACACTTATAGGACCGATGACTGTTGCTCTGATTATTCTTGGCGTTGCAACATGTGTTGTTATGTTGGTTTCTATAAGAATTGGTTATCGTAGCCTTAAAAAGAGAGATTTTTAGTTGACTGAAATAGCGATTGATTACGGAAGAAAGAGAACCGGTTTCGCGATATGTCTCTCCGGTGTTGTTCTTCCCCAGGATCCTCTGTTGGATACTACCTGGGCAATGATCGCGCAGAGGATAAGAACTCTGCAGAGCAAGTACGATAGCGGTACAGTGGTTCTTGGCCTTCCACTTACGTCTTCGGGTAAACCGACTGAGCTTTCCAATGAGGTGGAACTGCTGGCTGAATATCTCGCTCGAGAAGGATTTGAAGTAGAACTAATACGGGAAACCGGTTCAACAAAAGAAGCAATAACGCAGATAACAGATGATCGCAGAGACGGGAAACGAGATTCTCTGGCTGCGGCAATCATACTCAAACGATATCTGGGGCAACCATGAAACGTGCCGCTGCATTAGTTATCCTCGGTTTGATTATTCTGTTACTTACCGGCCTTATTCTCATGAAATGGTGCGGAAGACCGTCTGGTAACGGTAAAGACTGCGTTTTTACTGTAGAGAGAGGATGGGGAGTCAGGCAGATCGCTGAAACACTGGCGGATTCAGGGCTTATTCGATGTCCGGTCTATTTTCTATGGAGATACTCGCAGGTACATAACTCTCCATCGTTGCAGGCGGGTGTTTATCATATTACTGATAGCATGTCTCCTGATTCGATTCTGAGAATCCTGTCAACTGGAGATGTGATACCCGTTGAAACAAGCTGGGTAACACTTGCCCCTGCTCTTACTCTGGAACAATCCCTTGATATATTAAATGACAGCCTTGGCTTCAGCCGGACTTCGCTGGACAGCCTGTCACGGGATTCATCCTTTCTGTCATCATTGGATCTGCCTACTCTGGAAGGATACCTTTTCCCTGAGACATACGAGTTTGCTGATTCTCTGCAGGCCGAGCAGGTTCTCAGGAGAATAGTTGAAACAGGCATATCCAGATGGCCTGCAGACAGGATAGAGCTTCTGGAGAGCTCAGGTCTCAGTGTTCATGAGACAATCATTCTTGCTTCGATCGTTGAGAGAGAAGCAAAAGTTGACTCTGAAAGGGAGGTTATCTCCGGTGTATTCCTCTCAAGAATGAGATGTGGCATGAAACTGGAAAGCTGTGCCACAGTGCAGTATGCTATTGGAGAGGTCAGGGAAGTGCTTCTTTACAGTGATCTTGAAATTGACAGTCCATACAACACATATCGCGTTACAGGATTACCTCCAGGACCGATCTGTTCTCCAGGAGAGAGTTCGATATCTGCTGCTTTCAGCCCGGATATAGCTTCAGGAAACCTGTATTTTGTCAGTATGGAGGACGGTTCCGGACGGCATCTCTTCGCGAAGACGCACTCAGGGCATCTCGCGAACATCAGATCACTGCCTGACAGATGATGGATTGACAGGACCGTTTGGTTTTATTCTTATAATGCATGAAAAATACGATACACACTATATTTCAAAGAAAGGATAGAAGATGAGTGAAGAAAGAAAACTGGGGTTTCTGGAAAAGGCGATTCGCCTGATTCCGGGATACAAGGGATATAAAAGAAAAGAAGAGCGGCGTGATAACGATCAGCTTTTTCGTTCAGGTCTAACAGCTAAACTCGAAGAGCTCAGAATCAGAGTAAACGAGATACCTGCGAGTCTTAGAGGACCATCTGCTCTGTCATCCGTGACCGATCTCGACAGGGTCACTAAAAAGATTGAAAAAGTAACTGATGAGATCCGTTTTGCCGCAAGGGGTTATCGAGGTTGGTTTGATATGCATAAAGTCCGCGAGAACGAGCTGGACAAACTCTACGCCTTCGATGTCGGACTTGTGGAAAATATTGAAGAACTTGAAGAGGCAGTTTCTGTACTTGAAGCTGCTGCAGCTGCCGGATCCGATATGAAGGAAGCTATTGGGAAATTGGTTGATATTCTGATAGAATTCAGCAACAAGATGGCTTCCAGAAGTGAACTTATGATCGATCTTGAGAAGAACAAGCCGACTGATTAGATCGAAGAAAGGTTAACATACAAATGTTCAAAAAATTGGAAATTATCGAGTACCTCGATGAAAGCGGCAGGGAGATTGTTCACAGAATCCCAGAAAGTGGTTCAGGGGAGTTTCGACTGGGCAGCCAGCTTGTAGTCAGAGAGAATCAGGATTGTGTCTTTTTCCGCGATGGAAAAGCAATGGATGTGTTCGGTCCCGGAAGACATACGATTACAACCGAGAATATTCCGCTTCTTACCGGTGTTGTCAGCACGCTTTTCGAGGGGAAGGATTCGCCATTCAGGTCTGAAGCGTACTTCGTAGCCAAGAAGACGTTTACCAACATGAAATGGGGAACGAAGGAACCCATCATATTCAGGGATAAAGAACTGGCCATGGTTAGACTCAGAGCGTTCGGCAGCTTCTCAATGAAGGTTGATCAGAGCCAGCTGTTCATCAACAAGATTGTCGGTACTGAGGGGAGATACTCCGTTGATGAGATAGAGGGTTTCCTGAAGGGCATGATTATTTCACGTCTGGCTGATCTTCTCGGCGAGACAATTGAAACCATTTTCGATCTGGCTGAGTATTACGATGAGATTGGTACACTTGCAAAAGCCAGACTTGGAGATGACTTCGGGAAGTACGGTATACAGCTTGTTGATTTCTACGTGCAGGCAATTACACCCCCCGAGGAAGTACAGGAGAGAATAGATGAACGGAGCGCCATGGCTGCGATTGGTGATATGAACCAGTACATGCGTTTCAAAACAGCTACCGCCATGGGTGACGCAGCCGCGGGTGAAGGCGGAGGCGGAGCCGCAGGAGCTGGTGTTGGAATGGGCGCCGGACTTGGCATGGGAATGACGATGGCTAACATGATGGGTAAGACCATGGGAATGGGCGGCGGTCAAGGCGAGGAATCTGCTGCGGGGGGTGCCGCGATGGTATCCTGTCCATCCTGCGGAAAAAATGTGCCTGCGGGTAAATTCTGTCCGGAGTGCGGAAAACCAATGGGTGTTACATGTCCGAGCTGCAATAAGATAATCCCGCCCGGATCCAAATTCTGTCCTGAATGCGGAAAAGTGATCGGTAACGGAAAGAAATGTGTAAAATGTAAAAAAGATATTCCTTCCGATTCACAGTTCTGCCCTGAGTGCGGAGAGAAACAGGAATAAATGCCGGGTACCCTACATGAACTGCTTAAAAGCAAGGCAGCGATATTACCCGATTTCATTGCTCTTGAGGATGACAGACGAAAGCTGACTTATTCCGACTGGCTGCGAGTATCTTCAAACATAGCCTGTCTTCTTCAAAGATCTGGAGCAAAACCCGGGTATGTGATCGGCGTTGTGTCAGACCGATCAGTTCTGCTTCCGTGCGCTTTTGCCGCAATATCCATGATTGGGGCAAGATTCGTTTCTCTTAATCCCGGCTGGCCTGTCCAGGAGAGAGAGAGAGTATTCGGAAGATGGTCGGACCGGCTCGTACTGACGGGAATTGATAATACCGCTTTCGAACTGTCTGATGAGAGCATTCTCTGTCTTGGTGAAAGTGTGTTTGAAGAAGATGAATTGCCCTGTTCTCTTCCTGATGTTGATGAGGATGAGGAATTTTATCTCAATGTAACTTCCGCCTCTACCGGTCAGGCAAAGATCGCCCCGACCACTCACCGTCAGCTGCTTGCGAATACAAAGGGTGTCTGCAGAACTCTTGGGCTTAATCAGGAGGATGTTCATCTATCGCTGTTCGGTGTATTCGGACATCCCCATGAGCTCTTCATGAGAGGTATTTACCTCGGAGGAAAAACAGTACTGACTGAACGAAGATATCCCCGGGATCTTCTTGATGTGATATCCGGCAGTAATGTTACAGCTATAATGGCTCTCCCTACGCAGCTTGGAAGCTTGTCTCGCCTCTGGAAAAGAACTGACGCGGATCTATCCAGGGTCAGAATTGCTGAAGCTGGGGGAATGCATGTTTCTGACGAGTTCGTCAATATTTTCACAGAGCGGACCGGTGTTAACCTGATTTCTGTATGGGGAAGTACGGAAACGGCCGGAGTAGTGCTTGCCGGGCAATACGATTCATCCGGATTCACTTCAGTGGTTGATGGATATGCTGTTGAACTTCGCGATCTCACAGGGGAAATCCTGGAAGGAGACGGCAAAGGTGAACTGTGGATTTCAGGCTCCGGGGTAGTTACCAGGTATCTGGGGGATCGACCTCAGACCGAGGAGTATTTCGTGGACGGATGGTACCGTACCGGTGACATGTTCAGAAAAGAGGATGGTCGACTTATCTTTCTTGGACGACGCGGAGGCTTGATAAAAGCCGCCGGGCTGAAGGTGTACCCCCTCGAGGTTGAACTGGCAATTCTGAAACATCCCGGAATTGTAGACGCGTGTGTAGTTGGAAGGGATCACCCTACTCGCGGTGAGATGCCTGCCGCATATATTGTACCCCGGCCGGGTATTGAGCTGAACGTTGCCGGTATGCGAAGTTTTCTCCGAGAATTCCTTGATGAACACAAAATACCGAGACTTATCAATTTCGTATACGGACTGCCAAGAACAGCCAGCGGGAAAATAGATAGAAAATCAGTGGAAACAAGAGAGATAGTTCCTGACTATAGAGGAGAACTTCTCAGATCCGATGTCGAACTTGTTCGTCTTATTAATACCAGGGCTGAACTTATGACAGAAATTGGAGGAGGTTTTGATCCAACCTGGGTTGATGATCAGGAGGACAACGCTGTAGGTCATAACCCCGGTCCGATTGCTGATAGTTCGATGAGAAAAATAATCAGATTCATAATCAATGAACTTGGAAAGGGGTAAGCTTGGACATCAGATCTGTAACCGTGGGAGATGTCCAAATAGGCACAGGAGTACCCATCCTGATAGCCGGACCATGTTCCGTCGAAAATGCGGAGATGCTCAGAGTAATTGCCGGAGCCGCTGTTGAAGCAGGTGTATCGATACTCAGAGGTGGTTCCTTCAAACCTAGAACTTCTCCCTATTCTTTTCAGGGTCTTGGCCTGGAAGGTCTTAAGCTCCTTCATTCAGTTCGAGAGGAATTCAACATACCGGTTGTCACCGAAGTAATGGCAATTAGTCAAATTGAACCTGCTATGGAGCATGCTGATATGCTTCAGGTTGGTGCCAGAAACATGCATAATTTTTCTTTACTGTCAGCGCTGGGTAAAATCGATATGCCGATACTCCTCAAACGGGGATTCATGGCCACAATCGAGGAATGGCTCATGGCTGCTGAATACATGGTGAAAGAGGGAAATGACAGAATTGTGCTCTGTGAACGTGGAATTCGGACTTTTGAAACATGGACAAGGAATACTCTGGATATTTCCGCTGTACCTCTTGCTCGAATGCTGGGTGGATATCCCGTCATTGTTGATCCCTGTCATGCATCCGGAAGGAGAGATTTGCTTGAACCGTTGTCTCTCGCAGGTCTCGCGGCGGGGGCAGACGGTATTATGCTTGAAGTGCATCCTGATCCTGACAAAGCTCTGTCCGATGGAGGCCAGTCACTCTCGATACCGGAATTGAAGAAACTGGCCTTGAAATTGTTAAAACAAAGTGAACATAAATAAGTCAGCATATGAACAAATAGGAGGTAAGTAATGCATATAGGCATACTTACAGGTGGAGGAGATGCTCCCGGACTTAATGCAGTTATTAGAGGTATTACCGTCAGGGGAAGAAGTCAGGGACACAGGATAACCGGATTTCTCAGAGGTTGGAAGGGTGTAATAGAGAACACTTCAATAGAGCTTAACCTTGATAATGTGCGTGATATTCATATGCAGGGAGGAACTGTTCTTCTTTCTTCTCGAACGAATCCAGTCAGGATCGAGAATGGATTTGAAGGGATCAGCTCGACATACAGGAATCAGGAACTTGACTGTCTCATTGCGATTGGCGGGGAGGATACACTTGGTGTAGCCAGTCAATTAAACGAGCAGGGTCTGTCTGTGATCGGTGTTCCCAAGACAATTGACAATGATCTCAGCGCAACGGACTTCACCTTTGGTTTTGATACTGCGATCAATAATGTCATGAAGACCCTGGATATGCTTCATACAACAGCGAAGAGTCACGAGAGGGTTATTGTTGTTGAAATAATGGGACGTCATGCCGGATGGATGGCGCTGTATGGAGGCATGGCAGGTGGTGCTCATGTAATTCTTCTTCCAGAAGTGGAATTCGATACTGATGAAGTCTGTGATCTTCTTGTGAAGAGATACGATGAAGGACTAAGGTATGCTATTGTCGCGATTGCTGAAGGTGCTGTAGATCCTCAGCTGCAGCGGCATGTGATGCATTCCGCTGCAAAAGACGCATTCGGTCATGTTCAGCTTGGAACCGGTATCGGTGTTGGTGAAGTTCTCAAGAATGAAATCGCCGACAGAACTGATCTTGAAACAAGGCATGTAGTTCTTGGACATATTCAGAGGGGTGGCTGCCCATCCGCTTTTGACCGTGTGCTCGGAACCAGACTGGGCGTAAAAGCGATTGAGATGGCTGAGAAGGGGCAGTTCGGAAAAATGACAGCGCTGCGCGGAACAGAAATCGAAGCAGTTAACCTGGAGGATGCAGTTGGCACATTGAAAACTGTACCTCTTAAACAGTATGAGACCGCGAAATTATTCTTCGGATAATCTGGAGGTTACTAAAATGGCAGTGAAAGTGGCGATCAACGGTTTCGGGAGAATTGGCAGACTCGTCTACAGGCGTTCACTGATGAATTCAGATATTGACATAGTAGCTGTGAATGATCTGACGGATTCGAATACTCTTGCACATCTCCTTAAGTACGATTCGGTGCATGGACGTTTTCCAGGTGACGTATCAGTCCGTGGTGATTCGATTGAAGCAGGCGGAGACTCTTTTCTTGTGCTGTCACAGCCTGATCCCGCACAGCTTCCCTGGAAAGAACTTGGCGTGGATATTGTTATTGAGTCAACCGGTTTCTTCAGGACACGAGAGAAAGCCTCTCTTCACCTTGAAGCCGGAGCGAAAAAAGTGCTTCTAAGTGCTCCTGCCAAAGGAGAGAACGGTGCCGATCTGACTGTTGTCTATGGTGTTAATAACTTGCTTTACAGCCCCGACAAAGATAATATTATCTCCACTGCCAGCTGCACCACTAATTGCCTTGCTCCTGTTGCAAAGATTCTCAATGATACATTTGGAATTGCCCGTGGAATCATGACAACAATCCACGCTTACACGAATGATCAGAAAATACTCGACCTGCCACACTCGGATTTGAGAAGAGCGAGGTCCGCGGCAGTGAATATCATACCAACAACTACAGGCGCGGCAGCAGCAGTCGGACTTGTGATTCCCGAGCTTAAAGGCAAACTGGACGGAATGGCTGTCAGGGTTCCTGTCGCTGACGGCTCACTTGTTGATCTTGTTTGTGAACTAAAAAGCGATGTTTCGGTGGAATCTGTAAACAAAGCAATGAAGGATGCTGCTGACGGGGCTCTTCAGGGTGTGCTTCAGTACTCAGAGGAACCGCTCGTATCCAGCGACATAATCGGGAATCCGTACAGTTCCGTTTTTGATTCTCTTGTTACAAAAACCATGGGTCCGAGAATGCTCAAAGTTCTGTCCTGGTATGACAATGAATATGGCTATGCGTGTAGAATGGTCGATTTTGCATGTTATATGGCAGAGGTCGGGTTGTGAAATATCCGTTACTTCAGGATGCGGAACTTGCCGGCAGGAAAGTATTCCTCAGACTGGATTTGAATGTTCCGATTCAGAACGGAATAATCGCTGATGATTCAAGGATAAGAGCTGCTCTGCCAACAATAAAGTACATCCTCGATAAGGGCGCTTCGCTTATTATAGCGAGTCATCTGGGAAGACCCGGCGGAAAGAGGAATAATGAATTCAGTCTTGCTCCCATAGCTTCCAGGCTTGAGGAGCTTCTTGGACGAAAAGTTCTATTCGTGCCTGATTGTATCGGAGCCAGGGCTGCCACCATGGTAGCATCACTTAGACCTGGTGATGTGCTTCTCCTTGAGAATCTGAGATTTCATCCTGAAGAGAAGAAGGAAGATCTCGATTTTGCCAGAAAGCTTGCATACTGCATAGATATCTATGTGAATGATGCTTTCGGAACCTGTCACAGAAAACATGCTTCATTGAAAGGTCTTCCTGAAATACTTGGAGGAGGGTATGTAGGACTCCTTGTTCAAAAGGAGCTGCATATCTTTGATGAAATGCTTTCTTCACCTGCGAGACCGTTTACTCTCCTGCTCGGAGGAGCAAAGATTTCAGATAAAATACCTGTAATTGAGAATCTTCTTCCCCGGCTGGATCACATTCTGATAGGTGGCGGAATGGCATTCACATTCATGAAGACCTTGGGAATGAATGTTGGTCACAGTCTTCTGGAACTGGACCGTCTTGGAGCGGCGGAAAAGATATTGAAAGAAGCGGAAAAGTCCGGAGTGGATATCTTTCTCCCGCTGGACATAGTCATAGCTCCCTCTTCTGGAAGCCCTGAGAAAGCGAGAATCGTCGCCGCTGATTCCATTCCCGCAGATGAAGCCGGGCTGGACATCGGTCCGGAGACTGTCGAGCAATTCGGTAAGATAATCGAAAAGAGCTGCACTGTTGTATGGAACGGTCCGCTCGGGGTTTTCGAAATACATCCTTTCGACAAAGGAACCAGAAAAATTGCTTCAATTCTTGCCGATGTTACGAAGAATGGGACCGTAAGTGTGGTAGGCGGCGGGGATTCTGTCAGGGCTGTTGTTGAAGCGGGTCTTGAAAAAAGTATATCCTTTGTCTCAACCGGTGGAGGAGCGTCTCTCATTCTTATGCAGGGTAATGAACTGTATGCACTTGAAGCGCTTAGGGGGTGATTGATCCTGAGACAGATAATAGGCGGTAACTGGAAGATGAACGGTTCCCCTGAAAGCGGTGCGCTGTTCATCGATGAAATGAAAACTCTTGGTTCCATAACTGCTCCTGCTGATATTGTTTTTTTCCCACCTTTTACTCTTATACCATTACTTGCAGAATCGGCTTCGGACGCTGGAATAGAAATCGGTGGACAGGATCTGTTCTGGTTCGAAAAAGGTGCTTTCACCGGTGAGATCAGCCCTGACATGCTTAAGGACGCAGGATCTACATGGTTTATCGCCGGTCACAGCGAGCGAAGACATGTCCTTGGTGAGACAGATGAAATCGTGAGGAAAAAACTGGAAGCAGGATTGAAATCCGCTCTCAATGGTATACTCTGCGTAGGTGAACTCCTAACTGAACGTGAAGCAGATCGAACGGAGGCAGTTGTCAGAAGGCAGATTAATTCCGCTCTTGATGGACTGGATAATATTTCGCCCGAAAACTTCGTCATTGCATACGAACCTGTATGGGCAATAGGTACAGGGCTCACCGCAACACCTGAAGAAGCGGAAAGAATGCATTCTCTGATCAGGGAATGGGTATCCTCTATCATCGGGCAGGAATTCGCTGACAACCTGCGTATCCAGTATGGCGGAAGCGTAAAACCGTCCAATGCCGCCACTATTCTCTCAAAACCGTCGGTTAACGGGGCTCTTGTAGGTGGTGCCAGTCTTCATGCAGGCAGCTTTATGGATATTATAAACTCGGTACCTGAATACTCCTCATGAAATGACTCTTCCTGAAGAGCATGGCTCCTGTGAAAATGAATTTCACCAGAAGAAGTTCATTGAAAGAGTATATTCCGGCAAGGTAAGACCGTTTTGTCGCATTGGAATAGCATTTGCGGGATTACTTCTGTGGTTCATGGTCCAGGGGATACTGTCTCTATCTCTGGGTTTCATAGAAAACGATATTCTGAACATTTCCGTTGCAGGTTTCCTGGCTCTTGCGATTCTGTTGCCGCTGTGGAGACTTGTGCCGGGAGTGACTCCGATATCAGGTGCTGATAACAGTTCGATTGTTGCTGCTGTCACTTTTATACTGTTCTGTCCATTTCTGGTAATCCCTTTCTTTACAGGTCTGGAATACATCGGCTTTAACTTCGGATGGTTCCAATTCGCAATGGCTCTTCTGCTGCTGGCAGCGAATGAGGAGGTTATCTGCAGGGGATTCATTCTTGATGCACTGAGCTTCAAGGGGAAACGGATTGTCGGGCTCCTGTTCTCTTCTGTCGTTTTCGCATATCTGCATATATCTAACGATTGTGCGTCAGTTACAGGGATACTTAATATCTTTCTGGTGGGTGTTCTGTTCGGTTTGATCAGGTTCCTGTCAAACGGGCTTGTATACCCCATACTGATTCACTGGCTCTGGAATCTGATTACGGGGATGGTGTTCGGATGGAGCGTGAGCGGGCATACGATGCTGCCATCATTGTTCAGACCGGTTCTCAGGCCTCCATGGGGCGGATTCGGTCCTGAGGAGTCCATTCTTATGACAATCGCTATCGCTTGCTGTCTGGTTGTTATATGGAGGAAGGTGTTCTTATCTGGGAACAGATCCTTGATCAGTGTCAGATAATATTC
>JAIOQY010000103.1 GCA_021108435.1 Candidatus Aegiribacteria sp. | reverse complement strand
GCCAATAAAGCTAAAAACCGCAGAATCGAATTCATCGTCCTCAGCATTTAATATCTCAGGGGGATCTGCACATGAAAGTACAGATCCCCCTTCAGAACTGTTAAAACTTATCTGTAGTTATGACTCTCTACTTTTGCAGCTACTTCACCACTACAAAGCGCTGTGTCGCTGTGAAATCTCCGGAAACCATCCTGCAGAAGTAGATCCCGGAAGAAAGGTCTTCCAACTGAACATCGTTATATCCTGCTGAGTATTCCTCACCTGGAATCTCACCCACAAGTCTTCCCGAGATGTCGAAAACCTTCAGATCAACAATAGTTTGCTCAGGAAGCGAGAATCGAATTACAGAATATCCATAAGATGGATTTGGCAGAAATGGCAGCAGATTGAGAGGAGCGGGTTCAGCGCCTTCAATTCCGAGAGGATCCCAGGAAATGGTTACATCTTCAAGAACTGGAGTTACAAACGAATCAGTTGTCTGGAGTATTGCCTTGTACTGAACATAACTATCGTTCTCATCAAGGATACCAAAAAGATCGCACGGTGCATGAAGTGTATCTGACCATGCTCCCATACCTGTACTATCAGGAGAATCACAGGCCCTTACCTGAAAGGAAATCGATGTGCCTGCAGGTTCTTCGCAGGTCCAGTCGATTGAACCCCAGCCAGGGTCATTACCCAGGTACAATGAGCTTGAAATCAGTTCACCGTAAGATGAGTACTCAGTGATATTCCACCATGAAAGAGGACTGCCTCCTATGGAAATGAAATTATTGTAACCGTTACCATCAACATCTGCAGCGCAGAATGCATGACTTGAATTGGACTCATCGCTAATCTGATGCCTGAGCCAACACATACCCTCGCCATCGATATTCTCAAACCAGCTAATATCATTCATGTAGCCCTCACCACAAAGAACATCCATGTCCCCATCACCGTCAAGATCGTCGGCGCATATTTCAAAGGTCATATACGGATCGAGAATAACATGCTTTACCCAGGAAGTACCTGATCCGTTCACGTTCTCCAGCCAACCAATCTCGTAACCTGGAGAGTCGCAATAGAGAACATCCATATCGCCGTCACCGTCAATATCCTCTGCGAAGCTGTAATAGGAAAACACTGATAATGAATGCTCATTCCAGGTGGTACCGGTTCCATCAGCATTTTCCCACCAGACCATCAGGCAGCTTGTTCCAGTCCAGCTTGCGTCAAGGATATCCATGTCTCCGTCTCCGTCGATATCCTCAGAGTAGACAGACATTACATACTCTCCTCCAACAACATGCTCAGACCAGGAAGTGCCTGTACCATCAAGGTTCTCCCACCAGGAAATATAGGATATAGACATCCATCCACCGCTGATTATGTCCATATCCCCATCACCATCGATGTCTTCAGAGTATATACTCCATGGATCACTGAAGTCCTCATCAACTATGTGCTTCAGCCATACCAGACCGGAACCATCGACATTCTGCCACCAGTTGATCTTGTCCGCTTCTTCATCTGCACCAATGATATCCATATCACCGTCACCATCAATATCAGAAGGGAATGTTGATTTTGGTATTCCCTCAGCATTATCCACGATATGGTTGATCCAGGTTATTCCTGAACCATCCGTGTTTTCACACCAGATATACTCGTCGCTGAATTCTTTTGTTGTTACCAGGTCAATATACCCATCACCGTTTATATCGCTGGACCATAATGACCAACTTGAGGCTTCTGGATCAACGTAATGTTCTATTGGAGTAGTGAGAGCATCCCTGCTCAGAATCAATGCGTTTTCTGTATGGAATGTGTTGATTCCCATCTCCGAATAATATTCATCACTCCAAGAAGTTACAGGTCCATAAGTACCTGATCCTCCAGACCAGCTTGTCTGAACCACTGAATCTGAAAGGACCGGTGAAATGCAGATAAGAACCATCAATTGCAGGATTATTCTATCCATGTTACACCTCCGATTACATGATTATAGATGTATGTTGTTGATGTTATAGTCAATTGTGAGTTATCTAAAAAGGCTGCTGAAGAATCTTCCAGCAATCTTTTTAAGCTTTGTACCCCTGATGATTTCCATTTGGAAACCGTTTCCAGACTGGATCAAAAGACTTGCATATTTACGGAAAACCCTTACAGCATGAGCAAACGTTCTTTTTTTTTACCTGAATCACAGAATTACCATCGCTGTGCAATCAAGTCCTGATGGGATTGGAATTGGATTTAACGGAGTAGATTTGTCTAATTACAATCACTTGCTGATATTCTTAACAAAATAGAAACAGAAGTGAATCTTGTTTGAAATGAATTCATAGACTAAGGAAATCCGTCAGTGCACAGGAACCGGTCCAAGTTTCTCTACTCCTTTGAGGATATCCTGGATACTCTTGATTAGGACTTCCAGGAACCGCTCGTCCTCAAGAAGGACACCGTCGTATTCAGATTGGTTCCTTCGACGATGAGCCTCGGTCAGCAATCTCCAGGTCTCGGGGGGAAGACCTAGCGTATGAGGGAGTACTTGGAATACGATATATCGATTGTCAGCGCGATAGCCATACCAACGTAGCGCCGCGAGCGAAAGTGAATGAGTGGCGTTATAGGCCAGATCGAATCGACTGTCGAACGACAGTGTCGGATTCATCGAATCCTCAAGGCGCCTCTTTCCTGATAGGACAAGGCTGTCGAACTCTATCTGGGAACCAGGCTCTTCCTTGAGCTTTCTAATCTTCACGAGATTCTGCAGTTCATTCGAGGTCATTGTCAGATCCGATCAGAAATAGCCTGGGTTTCGATAGCACGTTCAAAATGAATGGGTTCCCGGAGGAGCGCTTCTCTTTGAATTCATCTAATGTGATCATCTGAACGCTAATCTTTCGGTTGATTCTCTGCTCCACTGGCTGTAGAGCGCTGATGATATCTGGATACGCAAGGTTCTCGCCGACAATCAGCAGATCCACATCGCTCCAGGCGGAATCATCACCCATCGCAATCGAGCCATAGATGAACGCGGTACGGATACTGTTAGTGAAGGGTACAAGAGCATCCCGTACCGGTATAGTAAGACCCACTGTTTTTAGAATAAGAATGTGCAGTTCATGGAAGATTGGTGAACTCCGGTTCACTCGGTACAGTTTCCGTCGACCAAGAGGAACCTCGATAACAAGTCCGCTGGATACAAGGCGCTTGATCTCACGATGTACAGCCCCGACACCTGAGGCGGCAAGACGAATTAGTTCAGCTCCCTGGAAGCTCCTGTCCGGCTGACCGAACAGCAGTGAAAGCACACGTAACTGAACGCGCGAGAAGAGACTTTCCGCCAGTCCGAGTGATGGGAGTTCGATACTTCCCTCAATGGATTTGTTTCCACTCTTTTTGTGAATCTCTGTCAAACCATTCATCCTTCCCATAATGGGAATAATACTACCCAATTTGGGAACATGCAAGGTTTCTCTTTTGTTTTAAGTAACATACAATGATGAACAAACGGAATGATAGTATCCTACTTAGTGGTATCCCCTGATTGCCATGGCTGGCGAAACCGCCCCACTCTCTCCCCAGACGGAACCAGACTTTCTTATATGGATGGTAGATACATTCACCTTATAGCTTTTTCAATTCTGTAAAGAGGATCGTTTGAAGTACAAGAACTCAGTCTTAGGCGGGATTACAGAACACTCCACACTTGCTAAGGTTGCTTCAATCGCTTCAGTTACACACGAAGAACTCTTCGTTGATTTTGCTGATAGATTCGATATGGAATGTTATTCAGCTTATGATGAATGCTACTTGTACTTCTCCGACGATGACATCTGTTGGGTTGAGGTCTTGTTCCAATTTCACGAGTAAGCAGTTGCATCAAACAGAACCCTTGTGATTGAATCCACGGAACATTATCATATTCATTGTAAGCCTGAAATTAGAACAGAAAGCAAAAATGCTCAATGAGTTAAAATTGCGTCAAAGCGTGCAAATCCGATTATGCAATCAGCTGATTCCAAGCTTTATGACCGCAGAACGGAGAACTGAATGTTTATTAGTACATTTTAAATTACGATTGCTTTCTCCGC
The DNA here is from genome assembly GCA_021108435.1 of Candidatus Aegiribacteria sp. Lineage (NCBI taxonomy): Bacteria > Pseudomonadati > Candidatus Aegiribacteria > Candidatus Aegiribacteria sp. Next base: position 753 of record JAIOQY010000103.1, on the reverse strand, counting down.
AACCAGTCTAACCATCACAGAACCAGTTGATGGAGAATCATACAACATCAGTGACCTGCTTACAGTAAGAGCCATTGTAGAAAATGAAAACGAACTCCCTGATTCAGTTCACTATTCCCTCAACGGCGAGCCGGTTGTACAGATTCCCCGGCTAAACACAGACTGGTACACATATATGCAGAATGACCTTCATCACGGTTTTTCAGAGTCGCCTGCCCCTATTGACAACACAATACTCTGGACTGCGACAGTAACCGGTAATATTCACGAGTTCCCAACCCCTGTGATTGTTTATGGAATTGTCTACTATCCTTCTAACGAAGGTTCTGATTCTCTTTATGCTCTTGATGCAGCTACCGGCGAGCTGATATGGAAATACCACACTGGTATAACTGATGATGCTGTTACAGTTAAGGATGGCTATCTTTACACAGCCAGCGATTCTCTGTGGTGTCTGGACGCCCTGACAGGTGAGAGAATCTGGGCTAGTGGAGATGCAGATGGACACGCAGGAACTCCAGTTGTTGTTGATGGCAGAGTGTACTGTGGACGATCTAACCGGCATTTGCACATATCCCATATCTATTGTTTTGATGCTGAAACAGGGACAGAGATATGGTCGAATACACTTTCCGGATATACAGCCAGTTGTATAACGGTCTGGAACGGTATGGTTTTTGTTCCAACATGTCATTTGAATAACGCAATTCCTTTATACGCTTTGGATGCTGCTACTGGATCAATCATCTGGGA
>JAIOQY010000102.1 GCA_021108435.1 Candidatus Aegiribacteria sp. | reverse complement strand
TGCCTGATCCAGAATGAAAGCGTACATCCAGGTTATACGGTCTATCCACTGGAATCTTCCTGAGGCGCCTCCATGCCCTGATCCCATATCAGTCTGCAGCAGCAGAAAGTTGTTATCAGTTTTCATATCCCTGAGCCTGGCAACCCACTTTGCCGGTTCCCAGTAGCCAACCTGTGAATCGTGCAGGCCCGTATACACCATCATGGCCGGGTAATCGGTCTCTCTGACATTGTCGTACGGAGAATAGCCAAGCATGTATTCGTAGTAGACAGGATCGTTCGGGTTTCCCCATTCCTTATACTCGTTGGTTGTAAGTGGAATTGTCTCATCGAGCATGGTCGTCACGACGTCCACGAACGGAACCCCGGCAACCACTCCCCGCCAGAGATCCGGTCTCATATTAATTACTGCCCCCATAAGAAGCCCGCCCGCGCTTTCACCCATAGCAAAGAGATTATCTTCATTACAGTAGCCTTCGTTGATGAGATACTCGGCGCAATCGATGAAATCGGTAAAAGTGTTCATCTTGTTGAGGAGTCTGCCGTCATCGTACCACTCGCGGCCCATCTCCTGGCCTCCTCTGACGTGAGCAATCGCGTAGACGAAGCCGCGGTCAAGCAGACTCAACCGGAGAAAACTGAACTTTGGATCAAGACTGGATCCGTAGGAGCCGTAACCGTATAGGAGCAGCGGATTATCTCCGGGATGGAAAAGATCTTTCCTGTATACAAGAGAAATTGGAATTGATGTGCCGTCTTCAGCAGGTGCCCAGAGTCTTTCCGAATTGTACAAAGCCGCATCGTATCCGCTCGGGATCTCGCGCTGTTTCAGAAGTATGCTTTCATGGGTTTCCATATTGTAATCGAATGTTGACCATGGTGTAACCATGGATGTATACACGAATCGAAGCAGATCGGTATTGAATTCGTAGTTGTTAGATGTATATGCGAGATATGTCTCCTCACCGAAATCAACATAATGATCTGAGTTGTCTTCAAACTTGATCACTCTCAGCATTGTAAGGCCGTTTTTTCTCTCACTGAGAACCAGGAATTCGCTGAACATATCAAGACCTTCGAGTAGAACATCCTGTCTGTGAGGTATGACTTCAACCCAGTTTTCCATTGATGGTGATTCAATATCTGCCTTCAGCAGACAGTAATTCTCAGCTTCAAGATCTGTGAGAATGTAAAACTGCTCCTGCAAGGGATAAACCGAATACCTGAGGTTTTCAGTTCTGGGCTGGATTACAGTGAAGTCTCCGCCTGGATTGTCTGTGTCCAAAAACCAGACCTCTGAGGATTCCCTGCTGGAATTGCCCAGCAATATGAAATTACCCGATATGCTTCTATAGACCCATGGCCAGAACATCGGATCCTCTTCAAAATGAACCAGTTCCTCAACAGAACTGCCAAGTTCCCTTCTCATTATCCTGTCAGTTCGGTTTGTGGCATCGAGATGTCCGAAGAAGAACGTTCTGCTGTCATTTGCCCAGGCCACCTCTCCAGATGCGTTCAGAATTCTGTCGTCCAGCATTTCTCCGGTGATAAGGTCCTTGAAGAGGATAGTGCACTGATGATTGCCCATCGTGTCAACAGAGAATGCCAGAATATTGTTGTCCGGACTTACGCTCATACCCTCGATTTGGAAGTAAGAGTAGCCCTCCGCCAGAAGATTCATGTCAAGAAGCAGCTCATTCCGGGATTCAAGGCTTCCTTCTTTTCTCATGTAGAGGGGATACTCGCTATCCTGTTCGAAGACCGTATAGTAAAAATACCCGTTCCTGAAGTACGGAACGGATTCATCCTCCTGCGGTATCCTCGCGAGGATCTCGTTGTAGAGTTCTTCACGTAGGGCTTCTGTGTGAGCCAGCATCTCCTCGGTGTAAGTGTTCTCTTCCTCAAGGTAGGTGATGACAGCCGGATCGTCGATATCTCTCAGCCAGTAGTACTCATCGATCCTCACATCTCCATGAATGGTCAGCTCAACTGGACAGGCTTGTACATCCGGAGGCATCAAATTGCCTGATGAGGCCCAAACGTTTCCTATAATGCAGAATACGGCACAGCAGTAAACTGATAATTTCATGAGATTCCTTTCCCGCAGCGTTGATTTGAAAAAAATAAACACAAATACAACTGAAATATATGCATTCATTTGATAAATGCGGGATACAATAAGGTAAGTACTTTGTATGAAGCACAATGAGTTGAGATAGTATTATTCGTTCCCGTAAGAAAGCGGGCCGGGAGATGATCCCGACCCGCAAGGTGAAATTAGCTCTTTCTTCTGGTCAGAAATCTGTCCGCAGGGCTGGTTACCCTGAGAGCGCTTCTCTTCAAGGCAAGTTTCATGTAGGGAGTGATCATGGATGGAGTCGATATTCCAAGAAGATTTCGGACGAGTTTCCTGTCTGTTCCGTCCTCAAGCATATGAACCGCAAAGCTGTGTCTGAGCCATCCCATCAAATTGTATGCAGCATGTTTAATTGAATCTGTTAACAATCAGACCTGACCCCGCAGCTATTTGACCCTGAAGCTTTAATCCTGCAGCCTGGTGATCCCCAGGCCGAAACGTAATCAGAAAGAATTCTTTATAGAAGCCCAGGTGCCTGGTTCCAAAGCAAGTTCATCACCGTGAGCTGTAACTGTCAAGTTGTATACCCACCAGTTGATAGTGCTACCGGAGGGGTACGTGGCGGATATATATCCGTGGAACCTGAATCCGATCCAGGTATCGGGTGGTGGATCTACAATCACGTGATGAATCGGATCAGAACTATAATAAGAGTCATAGTGAACCCACTCATTGAAGATGTTGACGGAATCGAAAGAAGTTGAATAAAGCCTGACAAATGCGTTACCATTAGTACCATACATGGCAATATCATGCCCTATATGGATGACCAGGGAATCGGTCCCGTCCGGTACGAAGTAATATATCGGAGGTTGTCCATTGGTATACATATCGGCTTCGAAGGTTCCGGTCTCGAAGACACTTTCGCAAATGTACGCGTAAGATGATGAGAAGAGCCATTCGCTGTTGAACCAGCCAGCGGGCAACTCATTGAATGTGGTTTCGAAAACAATCGCGGTTTCGGCAAAGCAGAATGCGAAGACTATAATAGCTGTAAGAGTTGCAATTTTCAAGTTATCCTCCAATCTGTTGTTGCGAATTAGGTACTCAACAGTACGATGAATTTATTTCCGTCCATAGCAATAGGACAATGAATTTTCCGCAATACCATGACCTGCATATAAAGCAGCCCATTCGTCCCGATAAACCTCCGATTCCTGCCTGAAACTGATCATACTTGCCGAAACCACTCCCTGTCAACAGAGAAAGCAGCAAATAGACTCTCAGAACACAGCAACAGGACATACCTCAATCAAGAAACCTGATCGATGAAAGCTCAGCTAACCACGTGCTTTACAGGGAACATAACCATTTACACCTTTGATTGCGGTCAGCCCGGTTGTCCTGCGGGCATAGGTACAGCAGGGCTTCTGGGAATCATATTTGCCCTGATGACTGGAAAGAAGCTCTGGCTCAGGTCCGGCAAATTCCATGCGGACAATGGAAAGCGGGCCGGGAGATGATCCCGACCCGCAAGGTGAAACTAGCTCTTTCTTCTGGTCAGAAATCTGTCCGCAGGGCTGGTTACCCTGAGAGCGCTTCTCTTCAAGGCAAGTTTCATGTAGGGAGTGATCATGGATGGAGTCGATATTCCAAGAAGATTTCGGACGAGTTTCCTGTCTGTTCCGTCCTCAAGCATATGAACCGCAAAGCTGTGTCTGAGCCATCCCAGCGTTGCTCGCTTATCTATACCAGCTGCAAGCATGGCTTCAGCGAACGATCTTTGAATGGTTCTGGGAGAAATACAACTTGTTTTTCCTCTGCCGGGGAACATCCATGGAGAATCATCCGTTCTTGTCTCGATATAGTATTCAAGGATATCAGCAATTGAATTTGCCAGGATAGTGTCCCTTAAATGCTCTCCATCCATATCATTTACATGGATGACCATGTTCTCAAAATCCACTGCATTCCTCAGAAGATGAGTTGCTTCACCGACTCTCAGACCTGATGAGTAAATGAGCATCAGCGCAAGCCTGTACTTCAGCTCATGAACATTGGCGAAGATATTCTTGATCTCATCTCTGTTGAAAATTCCGTGAAGTGGTATTTTCTTGGAGATAAGACCAGGACCTGGGAGGGGGTTATCCTTATGAAGAACATGTTTGTACATGAACCTGATCGCGCTTTGAGCCTGGTTGATGTAGGAAAGAGACTTTCCTTCGTCAACAAGACCTTCAAGGTACTCCCTGAGAGTAGATTCCTCAAGACCGCCACATTCATCGCCGTAAGTGTTCTCAAGTCGGCGGATATGTGAGAGATAGCTGTTCGCAGTTTTAGGACTTCTGCCTGCTGTCCGCAGAAGCTTCCTGGTCTGCTCGATGTAATCTGTCATTATTACCCCTTCCTTTCCGATAAATTTGGCAAAATACATAACAATGTATTTGCCTTATAACCTGTATGATCTAGCCAGAGTATACACTGTTTCGTATTGTGTACAGCAAGAATATACAGATTAAGTTTGACCCCTATGTTAATTTACTTAGTGTTTTCAAATATGTCAACCCGCTTAATGAAATAAAATAAATTAAAAGGTGTAAAGACGCATTTGTATTTCCTTAATTGTTCCGAAGTTCTCTAATAAAGTATAAATCATATGATCAGAACAGAATGATTGTATTCCGAAATACTACTTTAGAACAGCACTTGACAAACTCCTGTTTTTAGCTAAAACTAATTATCCGGGTTACGGAAGATTATTTGATTAAGGATGAATATGATTTTCTTTGCAGGTGTCTCTATCAGAATTATCATTCGCGAATTATTTCCATACATATTAGGATTGATTGCGGTTATAGTGATACTTGTGTTTTATCTGCATATGACTGATAGCATATCAGATGAAATTGCCAATAACGAAAATGAAAAAATATCACAGGTTGCTGAGAATCTTTCAGGATTGTCCGGTAATGTGGATTATTCAGATGCTTTGTTTAATCGTTTTCAGGAAAATGGAATCGTATTTCATCAACTCAGACCCAATTTCCTTAATTGTCTTAATCTTCATGAATATATAATTGCACAGCCTTTAACAGGGAATAAATTCGAAAATATTCCCTACGATGATACACTCGCGGTGTCAGCATTTATTAACAATATCCCATACATAAGGCGTAATAGATCAGGGATGGACGAAAATCTTACTGTGTTCTATCCGTTGCAGCTTTCTGAAAATAGACCCGCCCTGGTGAGGATTATGTTTACAGATCTTAAAGGAACGGACTGGTTGAACAAATACAGGTACGAATTTTATACACTTTCTGTAGCTGTATTGATTCTGATAATTATCCCCGGACTCATTATTGGACTTGCCGGTATTCGCAGAAAGATCGAAATGAGGGGTTATTTTGAAGAAGATCAGGAAAATGAGAAATCATTCAAATCACCAGGGAATATGACGCTTCTTGATGTCTATCCCTCTTCACTGATGGATATAGCGGATTCTCCGGCACTATTTAAACTTGACAGCAACCACGAGATAATACACATGAATTCAGCAGCGGAATCATTGATTGACATTCCTCTGGATGACGCGATCGGAATGCAATTTCACTCTTTGCCATGTTTTGACCAGGAGGAATCGAGTTCATTTGAATATCCCGAAACAGAGGAAGCAGAAGAATTTACTCTGAATTTGGCTGATAGTACAGGCAGCATTAACCGGACTGTTTTCAGAATTGAATCATTTAATGATTCCGGTTTTGCTGTATCTGGGAAAGCGGTTTCCGAACATGGTCCTGAAACGTTGAAAACCGTTACATCTCTTCCGAAAGCAGGGAAGCCACAGGAAGAGCATGCACAGGAGCATGCACAAGCACCACGAAATATATCCGATACTGATATTCAGAAAGCTATTGACCTTGCTGAAGCGGGCAGGATGTTGTCCGGGGTCGATATTACGGTCGCAAATCATTTCGGCAAAATTGCCCGAACACTTACAGAATTCAAACAGAACGCATTACGTTCGGAAAAGGAACTGAAAGGCGTTATTAAAATCGACTCTGAACTCGAGAGAATTTCTTCAGCACTCAATGATGTCCTTCCGGAAAGAGCATCAATCGAAGTTGAAGCCTCTGAATTTCTCCAGGAAGCAGAGTGTTCTTTAAGTGATTTCTCACAGATAATAAAGAAAATGGTGTTTCATTCACTCGAATCAGTTTCCGGACCTGTAAGGATAAAAATCGGTGCCAGGAACGTTTCCTTTCCGGCTACTGATCCGGTGTTTTCAGCAAAATGTGATGGATCAGTTTCCAGGTCAGTTTCGATCAGTTACTGTGACGGTACAAGAATTCCTGTATTTCTCAAGGAGGCTTTACTTGATCCCGAGACAGATTCATCAGGTATTCAGAGAGACTTTGGTTCACATATATCTTCATTGGCAGCGATTCTTGCCAGACTTGATCTACACCCCGTTTTCACTGAAAGCACTACCGGCACTACTCTTAATATACTTTTCAGCATAAGTGAGAGTTCTCTGTTCGATGTCTCACCGGTGGAGTCAAGGGAACCTTCGAGAATAGGGAATATATCCATTGCAATCTGTGATGCTTCAAGAGAGGTGAGAAACAGCGTTTCCGATGTGCTGGTCTCAATAGGACTGGACGTAATCAAAACAGACGATCTGGATAACCTGTCTGAAGAATATTTCAAATCCTCCCCTGATTGTCTGGTGCTGGACGCCTCGGTGCTGGAGGAATCCCTTGAGGAAACTATCTCAACCCTGAGAATACAATGGCCTGATCTGAAGATTATCTTCACATCAGGTTCATCTGATATGGAGAAAAAGACACAGATAGACGGGATTATGGGAGCGGGAATTCTTCGTAAACCATATTCCCCAGGCGAACTGCTGGATATGATCGAACTCCTTAAAGTACCTGATTCAGGGTTAATGGATATTCCGAATGTCCCCGGGAGGTTTGAATGAATTTTGACAGTTGGATTGTTAAACTGATCCTGGCTACACTTCTCGGTTCTCTTATAGGTTTTGAAAGGGAATATCATGGAAGACCTGCAGGATTAAGAACACACATTCTGGTCTGTATTGGAGCCACTGTTTTAACGATAAGTGGTTTGAGTATTGCCGCAGTATTCAGTAACGGGATTGATTCTTCCGGTGAGGAAATAAGCAGAATTGTCGCTGGTATTGTTACCGGAATAGGGTTTCTGGGGGCTGGAGCAATAATCAGGACAAGTGATCTTATCAGAGGTTTGACTACCGCTGCCTGCATATGGTTTGTTGCTGCTATCGGAATTGTCATCGGAATAGGTCAATACTTTCTGGCGATCTCCTCAACCGGTATTGCACTTTTTGTTCTTATTCTGCTTCCGCTGATTGAGAATCGTATATCTGCTTTGAAATATCGTGATGTAATAATTCGTGGTGAGAGCGGGGATCCTCTGAAACTGCTTGACAGGTGTACATCTGTCTTCAAGAGGTCACATATTGGAATTCATGATGTTGATATTGAGATCGACAGGAATGGCAGCTTCGTAAATCTGTTATATCATCTTCGAATCAGAAAGATAGAAAACAAAAACGAGCTGTTGAACTCTTTATCTGAAATCGATGGAGTAACGACAGTCACCTGGCAGAGATATTCGGGAAGATCAATTGATGGAATCTCGAGAAGCATCAGTCCGGTAAACGGAGCATCCGAATAATAACTTATTAAATGCCATTAGATATGAAAAATGGATACAACCAGCTTCATAAGCTTTGCTGCCCTTCAGAAGTACGGTGACGGAAGATGTGAGGAGCGAAAATGCCTGGTGCTAGTGAAATCACCTTTGATATCGTTGTATCAGGATGCGCGACTGATTGCTGGCATTGCTACGTGTCCGGTGGGCCTGCCTCGCTAATGACGATGAGCGATTACGAGAATGTACTTGCTTTTGTTGACGAATTCTGTTGTATTGCGAACGAACAAAACGTAAAGGTATATCCGTATCTTGACCTCGAACCAATGTTACATCCGGAAATCGAGAAGATTGTGAGCCTGGCGCGAACAATTAACGCATTTTCATTGCCGGTGTGCATACCAACAACTGGAATACCGATCTCCACAAGGAATGATTGGGAGCAAGTCCTCACGGCGTATCATGAGGCGGGAGTGAGACAGTTGGAGTTCACGCTTCACGGCCCGGAGGCGATTCACGATAAAGCCGTATCACGGGAAGGTGCATTTCGATGCCTCAATGAGGCGGTGAAGCGAGCAAAACGTAGCAGTTTTGAAATCAGATTGAATCTGATGGTCTCGAAACCTATGTTGCAACAATTCCAGGAGACGATGTATGCGGTTGAGAGGAATGAATATAATTACAAACGGGCCGTAATCCCTGCGTATGCACCTAATGAGAAACTTCGCAGATTTGAACAGTATCGTCCAGAACTGGCGGATGTGATTCCGTATAAGGAGTTCTTTCAAGAGTTCTGCGATAATAAAATCCATAATGGGAAATATTGGAACAATGTAAAGGAGTCAACTGAGGAAAAAGCCTACCAGGAATTGCTGGCATATGAAAGTAAATATAAGTCGTATCAACTAATTATTGATAGCCTTCCGACATGGTATTTCCTGACTGTTGGTCCAGGTCTCGACATCTGGTACGGAAACGGCTTTCATAGAACGCAAAAACTTGGCCAGATCTGTGAATCAACCCCAAAGGAAGTATTGGAAAAAGTGTTAGGTTTATACCCGAATTATTCGTTCGGAGGATATTTCCCCATCGACTGCGTTCCATCACCGATAGAGGTAGGGAAAAACGTGGCAGATCCAACCGGTAAACGAATATATCATGAGATTAGTGAGATCCACGTGAAGTGGTTGGATAAATACTTAATGGGGTCATCTGAGTAGGCGCTGTGAAATGCAGAGATACTTTTGTGATGGATTCGGGTTAACACTCGCATGCAGCCGCCCCGCTACGCGTTCGACTGATGCGGATCACTATCATGAGACGCTTATCCGAATGCTCTTCTAAACCGCTAAGAAATATACGGAGCTAGTTGAATAGCGGCATTGCCGCTCTGTGGAACAGATCCCTGCAAGTATTTTCTACCTGTTCCT
>JAIOQY010000101.1 GCA_021108435.1 Candidatus Aegiribacteria sp. | reverse complement strand
AGAAAACGACGATTGTAAAGACCGGTAAGATCATCTATGTACTCTCTTCCGACTTCAATCATTTCCGATTCCTGACAGATCTGCGGACAGCTGCAGGACATAATGTTCTTGCTGAAAGAGGGTTACACCTGCAAACTGATCCTGATAGAAAAACCCCTAGCCCAGATAAAAGCTCTTTTATTCAATATTAGACTTGTATCTGCACTACATGTCAAGAGCATTATGATCCTAACACACAGACTGCTCTTTATATATTGTACCGGAACAGAAGAGCTCTGAAATGGATTGAGGTGAAATTGAACATGACTACAGGACGCATAACTCCGATCCCGTTCTACAGGGTAACGGTCGATGACCTGTTCTGGTCGCCGAGAATAGAGACAAATAGAACGGTAACTGTCCCGCTCGGATATGAGCAGTGCAGAAAAACAGGGCGTCTGGACGCATGGAAGCTTGACTGGAAGGATGGGAATCCGTGCAGGCCGCACATATTCTGGGATTCGGATGTTGCCAAATGGATGGAAGCTTCGGCATGCAGTCTTCACCTCCATCCGGACAATAAGCTGAAAGAGAATCTAAACGCAGTTATCGATTTAATGGAAAAAGCCCAGCAACCGGACGGCTACCTTAACAGCTATTTCACAGCCGTAGAACCGGCCAACCGGTGGACCAACCTGCGGGACAGACATGAGCTGTACTGCGCGGGTCATCTAATCGAGGCTGCCGTGGCACACTTCTCCGCAACAGGAGATGATACATTCATCAATATCATAATAAGGTATGCGGACTGCATTGATTCCGTCTTCGGCAACGGAGCGGGACAGAAGCGTGGATACCCCGGGCATGAGGAACTTGAACTGGCCCTGATTAAGCTGTTCAGGACAACGGGTGAGAATCGCTACCTTGAACTTGCTGCCTTTTTCCTGAACCAGCGAGGCACAGGACCGCATTACTACGATCTGGAGTCTGCGTCCCGGGGGGAAGATCCAGCGAAGAATTACGAATACTGGCAGGCTCATCTGCCCGTCCGAGAGCAGACAGAGGCTGTCGGACATGCGGTAAGGGCAATGTATCTCTACAGCGGAATGGCTGATGTCGCAGCTGAAACAGGTGATCCTGAACTTGCTGAAGCATGCCGTTTACTCTGGCATAATGTGACAGGAAAAAGGATGTACATAACCGGGGGAGTTGGATCAACTGAGCGGGGAGAAAGCTTCACCGCGGATTACGATCTGCCCAATGAGACCGCATATGCCGAGACCTGCGCCGCAATCGGTCTTGTCTTCTGGGCACACAGGATGCTGCACATTGATGATACGCCCATCGCGAAGTACGCTGATGTAATGGAACGGAGCCTGTACAACTGTGTTCTGAGTGGCGTCTCTCTTAATGGTACACGCTTCTTCTATACAAACCCTCTTGAAGTCCGCCCCGGACATGCAATGACACAATCAGGTCTGGAAAATAATTACAGATACTCCCGTCAGGAATGGTTCAACTGCTCCTGTTGTCCTACGAACATAATGCGTATCCTCTCCTCCTTTGGTCAATATATTTACGCAAGCGGTAACAACAGCATATACGTTCATCTGTATGCCGGAAGCACCGCGGAAACCGTGGTTTCTGGAGTACACGTAGACATCCGGCAGGAAACGGAGTATCCCTGGAAGGAAACGGTTACCCTGTTCATCGATCCTGAGAAACCTGTTGAGTTCTCACTGTCACTGAGGATTCCGGTATGGTGCGAAAACGCATCTCTGAAACTTAATGGAAAGGAAATCAGACAGCTTCAGATAACCAATGGATATTCGAATTTGCGCAGATTATGGAGAAAGGGTGACACGCTGAACCTCATTCTGCCTATGCCTGTTCGGAAGATCGAGGCTCATCCGGAAGTACATGATAACTGTGGAAAGATTGCAATCATGAGAGGTCCAATCGTTTACTGTCTTGAAGAAGAGGACAACACACCGAACCTGAATGACATCCGTCTGGACTCGTCAGCTGAACTCAAGGCTGAGTATGATGAAAACCTCCTTGGAGGATGTACATTTATCAAAGGCGCCGCCAGTATCAGGAATGGAGAAGGATGGACTGATCATCTGTACCGACCCGGAGCAACGGAAACCATGCCGGTGGAAATTAAAGCAATTCCATACTGCCTGTGGAACAACAGGCGAGCAGGGGGAATGCTTGTCTGGATATCGGAGAACCTGTCGGACTGATGAAAGATACACTGATATGCCGGGATAGATTTGAGGAGATCTTCGGTCAGGGAAAGGTTCCCTTCAGGATTTCCGTTCCCGGTCGCGTTAACCTCATCGGCGAGCATACTGATTACAACGACGGCCTTGTCCTTCCCGTCGCTGTGAACCGATATGTTCATGTTACCGGGCGAACCCGGCAGGACAGTTCTATTGAAATTCATTCAACAGCATTCGGAGAGCTGCACCGGTTTTTCCGTGAGAACGAAATGAATCCTTTACTGTCGGGATGGAAGCGCTTCGCGGAGGGAATTATACGTACAGTTCTCATGAACGAGGATGAACAGGTCGGAATGGACCTGCTTGTGGAGAATGATCTTCCTGTTGGCGGCGGGTTGAGCAGCTCGGCAGCCTTTGCTGCGGGTCTGGGCATTATTACCGCCAGATTGAACAGAATTGAACTTAACCCGTTTGAGTTCGCCAGAACACTGCAGAATACCGAGCATGAGTTTGCCGGAGTGAAATGCGGAATCATGGATCAGCTCTCAATACTCCTTTCGCGGAAAGGCAACGCTCTTCTCATCGACTGCAGATCGCTTCAGGTTGATCACATACCACTTCCCTCTGACTGGTCTCTTGTAATAATGGATACAGGTGTAAGGCATGATCTCGCATTTTCGGAATACTCCGAAAGACGCCGCCAGTGCGCTGAAATAGTCGAGTTGTACAGAGGAGCGGGAAAAGAATTCACCTCACTTCGTGATGTGTCACCTCGTGATCTCGACCAGCTGGAGAAGATCACCGGCAACACGAGTGTATTCCTTCGCCGATGCCGTCATGTGGTTTCGGAGAACCTGAGAGTAACCGAAGCAGCATCAGCGCTTCAGGCATCGAATGAAAACCGTATCGGTCATCTTTTCAGGGAATCCCATGAAAGCCTCAGAAACGATTTCGAAGTCACCTGTCCTGAACTGGACTGCATGGTTGAAGCAGCATGTCATGCTCCAGGTTGTATCGCTGCAAGAATGACTGGGGGAGGATTCGGAGGATGTACGGTCAATTTTGTGACAGGGAGTATGGCTGAGGAATTCATCATCGCAACTCTGTCAGATTACAGAAAGAAAACCGGTCGAAACGGAACGGCACTTCCGGTTTCAGGCATTGACGGAATAATGTCCTGTGAAGGGAAACGTCGATGAATTACGAGAAACCTCACCGAAGGTTAAATCCATTAACGGGAAGATGGGTACTGGTTTCGCCGAATCGTTCTGCAAGACCATGGCATGGAAGCATTGAAACCGTTGATGATAACGTAACGCTGCCGGAATTCGATCCTGAATGCCAGCTCTGTCCGGGTAGCATTCGAGCAAATGGAGAACGGAATCCACTCTACGATAAGGTATTCGTATTCGACAACGATTTTCCCGCCCTGGTGTACGGCGGAGACGATTCATCCGAGAGCAATCCCCCATGGAAACAGGGTATGATGGAAACCGGTATCTGCAGGGTTATCTGCTATTCACCGATTCACAACATTTCTGTTACCGACCTCGATGAAACATCAATTCTTGCCGTCATAGATACATGGGAAAATCAGATCGTTGAACTGATGAATATTCCTGATATCAACTATGTACAGATATTCGAGAACCGGGGAACCATGATGGGCTGCAGCAACCCCCACCCGCATGGTCAGATATGGGCATCAGGATCTGTTCCGGGTGAAGTCGATTCAGAGGATTATCACCAGGCGAATTACCTGCGTGATAACGGAACATGTCTCCTCTGCGACGTTCAAAAGCACGAGCTTGCTGAACGTAAACGTATCGTCCTTGAAAACGACCACTGGACAGTTCTTGTGCCATACTGGGCTGAATGGCCATTCGAAACGATGCTTCTGTCAAAACATCACTCAGCATCTCTTACGGGTCTGAATAATGAACAGAAGATTTCTCTGGCTGTAATATGGAAACGGCTTCTCCTGGCTTACGACAACCTCTTCAAAACACCGATGCCGTTCAGCTCAGGATGGCATATAGCGCCATCTGACCCACTTGAAATAGAATCATGGCATCTTCATGCACATTTCTATCCACCACTTCTACGATCCGCTACTGTGCGCAAGTTCATGGTGGGCTATGAAATGCTTGCCGAATCCCAGAGGGACATCACGCCTGAGGAGGCAGCGGAACGTCTCAGATTATCGGCCTTCTGAATTCACTGTCCCGGCTACGGAAACAAACTCACAGAACTGGATTTGTCTCGTGTCCTCGTCTTCAGTTCAGAAATAATTCATCTCAGATATGGTTTAATCCGCACTTGTTTTATTATGCCTGATTAGTATATGACAGCAATACGTGTGTTTATTCTCTCATGCGAGGAACAATTATGGATAATCGGGACAAGAGCAAAGATGATCCACCTGAAGAGTTGATTGAACCCGGTCAAGATATCAGTGAAAAGAACTCCGCAGAACCATGCTCATATCATGGAGCAGCTGGCGGCCAGGAAAACCTTGAATTTTACAAGAACATTATCGCCGCAGTTCGAGAACCCATTCTGATTCTGAACTCCGATCTGAATTGTGTTTTCGCAAACCGGAGTTTTGTTCAGGTATTCAATATAGATACTTCAGCCATATACGATCAGTCAATTTTTTCAATTGGTAACAGGTTTCTGAATGTCCCGGAACTGAAAGAACTGCTCAATGAACTGCTCTCCATACACCAGGATTTCAATGAATATGAAGTAAATCTGGATCTGATTCATATCGGTAACCGGGCTATGTCACTTAACGCAACAGACACAGCACAGCAGCCAGGTGAAGAAAGATTGATACTCCTGAGCTTCGAGGATATTACAATTCGCCATGAAGCAGAAAAGCAGCTTCTGGAAAGCGAACGGAAATATCGAACTCTTTTCGATTCATCCAGAGATGCAATCATGATGCTAGCGCCACCGGATTGGTCTTTCACAGCCGGCAACCCGGCTACGATAGAACTGTTCAGATGCAACAGCGAAAGTGATTTTACATCCTGTCGACCATGGGAGCTTTCCCCGGAATACCAGCCTGACGGTCAGATTTCATCAATCAAGGCAAAGATGATGATAGAATCCGCTGTAAAAACAGGTTCAAATCTGTTCGAGTGGACTCACAGTAAAACAGATGGAGAAATTTTCCAGGCTTCGGTACTACTTAGCAGGATAGAACTTCAGGGCCATACCATGCTCCAGGCCACAGTCAGAGATATTACCGGCCGCAAGGAAGTCGAAGAAGAGCTTAGAAACCACCGCTTCCATCTTGAGGAGCTTGTACGGAATAGAACCGCGGAACTCAGCGAAAGCGAGGAAAAATACCGAACTCTCGTCGAGCATAGTCATGATGGTATCTATATCTATGCCGGAGGCGGCTTTCTCTTCGTAAATAATCGAATGTGTGATATGACAGGTTACACAAAGGTGGAACTGGCCGGCATGAAGTTCTGGGAACTGGCCCATCCTGAAGACCTTGAGAGAATCCGCGAATATGAATTATTACGAGAAAGCGGAGCCGATGTACCCTCGGTATTTCAGGTAAGGGTAGTGAAAAAGGACGGTATAGAAAGGTATATAGAATTTTCAGCGAAGAGTATTACGTACCATGGTGAATACGCAGTTCTCGGAGTCGGTAGAGACATAACGGCTCTCAAATTGTTCGACGAGGAACAGAGCAAGATGGATAAACTGGAATCACTCGGAATTCTCGCGGGAGGAATAGCTCATGATTTCAATAATTTCCTTGCGGTGATAATAGGAAATATCTCACTTGCTCGCTTGATGGTTGAACCCGGAAGCAATATCTACGAGATACTTACCAGTTCGGAACATGCAGCAAGCCAGGCGTCCGCTCTTACAAGACAGCTCCTGACTTTCTCGAAGGGCGGAGAGCCTGTGAAGGATCTTTTATCAATTACAACTCTGCTTCAGGAATCATGCAACTTTATTCTCAGTGGATCAAATGTTATCGCCGAATTTAATTTTTCTGAAGACCTCCGGCTGATAAGCGCTGATCCGGGACAGATCACGCAGGTGATTAACAACATTATTCTCAATGCCAATCAGGCAATGCCCGAAGGCGGTCGAATATTCATATCCGCGGAAAACACAGACATCTCCGATAACAGCATTATCCCGCTACAAAAAGATTCATATATCAAAATACAGATAGAAGATGAAGGAATAGGTATTCCTGAAGAACAGCTAACCATAATTTTCGATCCATTCTTCTCAACAAAGCAGCTGGGAACCGGTCTTGGTCTGTCAACGGCCTATTCAATCATTCATAAACATCACGGACATATTCTGGTCGAGAGCGGGATCAACTCCGGAAGTAAGTTCATCATATATCTTCCATCAGTATCCGATATAATGGAAGAGAAGCAGATGGAAATTGATTTCCTCACTGTGGCTGAAGGAAAGATACTCATAATGGACGACAAGGAGATTATAAGGGATACGGTGAAAGCAATACTTAACCGTCTTGGATATGAAGTTGAATGTGCTGTTAATGGTCGTGAAGCCATAGAAAAGTACAGCGACAGCATGAAAAACGGGAATTCTTTCGACGCTGTGATCCTGGATCTTACAATCCCGAACGGCATGGGCGGCACGGATACAATAAAGGAACTGCTCTCAATTGATCCTGATGTCCGCGCAATCGTATCAAGCGGGTACTCAACAGATCCTGTGATGTCAAACTATGAGACATACGGCTTCAGTGGAGTCATGCTTAAGCCTTATTCAATTTCACAGATAGCATATGTACTGCAGGAAGTAATCGACAGTTAACCCGACCTTTTTCAATAACAATCAGTAATCAGGAGTAAGAATGATGAATATTAAGAGTATCTCAATGAAGCTGACAGCTGTATCAATCGTACTGATCGCTTCTTCAGCAGTATATGGGGATTACTGGTATGGAGATTTCACAGATGACAGGACAGTTGTATTCTCGAATACTGCAGTGATCCTGTCTTATCCGGACATTGATTGCTCACAGGGTTTCAGGCTTCCGATGGGAACTGAACTCGATATAACAGGATCTTCTGGAAAGGACACCTTACCTGATGGAATGCCATTTTACTGGTATGAAGCTACATTTGAATACGATGGTATTGAGTGTACCGGCTACATTCCCGGACCCGATCTTGCAATGACCAGCCTTGCACTCGGCGGTGATACACTTTTTGTTTTCACAGTCACCGGATTCAATCCGGAGGAACATTGTTTCATTTCAGCAGCGAGAATAATCAGTTCGGATGAGATCCTTGCAGAACAGGTTTTCCGTCCGGTCAGCGCAGGTTACGGACAGTCTCCATACAGCTACTGCATCAGAGGAATGGAACTTCAGGCAGATGGATTCGTCGGAATAGAAAACCTTATTGAACTTTCCTTTATCTACGAAGCATGCGGATATGAAAATCGCGATGTTCTTTTCGCATGGACCGGTACAGATCTTCATATGGGACCGCATGCCAGTTCGCAGTCCGATGCTGGCTGCTACAGCTTCAATGAGACATTCGTGCTCCCTGACGACTCGTGTGGAGTAGACAACGAAGTCACAATTAAAGGGATCCTGGAAGAATGGGAAGATGACGCAGACGGTTACGTTGAAACACAGAGAACATCCGACACGTACACATGGAATGGTGAAGCGTTCATATCCGGGGAATGAGCCGGCGATGAAGAACCAAACTTGACAGATGAAGAGGCCTTTTAGTCTATTACTTCTACCAACTCCAACCTCAGCCTTCTGATATCCGAAACCCCAACAGAGGAGGTGCACATGGTAGGAAACGAATACAAATGCAGGGAGAACAGGGTTTAACCTTTTCTCCCGATAAGGACGGGGCCGGGGCATTCATTGCTCCGGCCCTTATTCCATGTTTACGTTGGTACCCCGCGGTGGACGCTATTAGAACTGCTGTCATTGCTGGAATATGAGTTCTAGAATGTAGCCTTCATTTGTCGTTTTATTAGTGGGTGGCACTGTTTGGTATCCCATGGTGGATGCTTTTCGAACTGAAATACAATCCCCGGATGAGCTATCTCAAAAGGTTAAGCCTTTCAGTCTCACAAATGTGAGCAGTTTCGACCGTAAGATGAATTTGCACATGAAAGATGCTATTGATAAGGAATCTTGATTGTATGAAGTAAACTGATCTTCTAATTCACTGTTGAGTTCTCTACTGCTGAGGATTCAATACATAGAGTAAATCAGAACTAATGAAAAATCCTTTATCTCCCAAGTCTAATTTTCAAGTCTAGTATGATTCATTCCTTGGTCTTGTAGCAGCACTCTCGAAATGATTGACCACTCCCGCAAGGACATGGCTGATCCATTTCAACAAAAAGAGCTGGTGCAACTACCGGAGAGTCTTGTCTTCCAAAATCAATGTAAACAAGCGATGGAATTCTAAAAGAAATCAATGTTCTACCGCCAGCATTTGTAATAGCGAAATCTCCAAGCGTAATTATGTCCATACCAATTAACACATCAATGTTATTCGGGAGTTCCATACAGCCTAAAGTCATGTTAGCAATCGTTACGTTATTAGGAAGCCGAATATCTACAAAATAGGAACTCACACGATGAATATCACCTGCAACTGCAACCTCAAGAACACCAATTGGCTTTAGATTGCATTTCTCAACAATATGTGGAGCTATTAATGACGTAGTTGCACCTGTATCCCACAAAGCACGCCATAAAATGGAAGACTCCCTTATTACTTCTACTTCACTATCATGCCCATACGATGCAAGAATTTCCACTGGTGATATCAACTCGGATATAAGCCCATCTGCTCGACCTGTGAACCAATTGAAACGAGCTTTTATTTCTCGCTTAATGAGTTTCTGCAAATTCTTCCTCCAACCCTTTAGTATATCGAACCGTGGAAACACAAGCTTTGCTATAAGCTAGAGGACCAGGTTCACATTTTTGAATAAGGAAAGTACCAGGTGTAAATTTACTTGCTCCGTATTGATATGCTTCTTTCGCCGTTCTAAATTTGTTAATCAGTCGCCTGTTATGAATGATCAAGTATTCTCCTGCGAAATTCTCAACGAATTCATTCTGTTTCTCAAGGAAGAACGTGAATTCATTCTGAAGGGGGATACTCACAGTACTTTTGAAACAATCAGTATGACCTCTAATTAGTGAAGTATTCGTATATTCTCTTAGATATGCTCTTGCTTGCATCGGAAGTGCTGCTGAATAAATGATTGATTCGCAGGTTTGATCCAATTCAGTAAGCTTGTCATTGATTGTTCTAATGATTAAAGCATTATCAAAGTCTGACTCACTAAGCATATCTTTTTCAAGAAACCAATTAGCCACTTCAATCCAGCTCCAGAGCTGTTTAGATTCGTCGACACCTGAAATAGGCAATGGAAATGAACCATCACCACGATCACCCTTTGCGAGCAGTCTAATGGACTCCCTCGTCCTGTTTACTCTCCGTGCAATTTCAGACAATGAAACAATATCACTTGGTTCTATGTGAGAAATGCCTATTTTTAACTTTGATGATCGAATATTCATAATCGCAGATGATATTGCATCAATAAACGAAGAAGCAATTCTATCGAAAACAAGATATACAACAGAATTTCTGGAGGCTATCAGAGCATCATCACATCCAGATTCAAAAAGGCTATCTTCAAGCTCTGAACTGATTGTATCAACTCCGGATAGCACAATAACGAAGTGATAATTCTCATTCATTGCTTTCACCCTTCTCATCCTCTCGATGTTGACAGCTATCTACTTTCCGTCGAATTTGTTTTGCGTGATTCTCAATGTTTCTTGGTGTTGACCATATACTCATCTTGCATCCTTCCACACTCGCTTCAGGACATAGAAGTCTACCCCAAGCATGTGCTGATTTCCCGGCTTTCTTATACTTCCACCCCCTGCTTTCTGCATATTTAACAGCTTCTTCTATTTCCTTCTGCGGATGCTTTTTTCTTCTCATAAAGTAATATGCAATACTGTTGACATGTGTCAACAGTACCTGCTCCCTCATTCTCGTGATTTAATACAGCTTCTCTAAGTCAATACTTCATTCTATTATACTCCATTTTCATAGATAATAATTACATAATTTAATATAGTTGGCTCAATACATATTCACATTCATATTTATCTGCTCTTCCGACAAACAACAATATTGTTTTCAAGGTCGATTATGAGCTTGTATTAAATTAGTATCCATGGTGGAAGCTATTAGAACTGCTGTCATTGCTGGAATATGAGTTTAAGAATGTAGCCTTCATTTGTCGTTTTATTAGTGGGTGGCACTTCCTTGGTTCTCCTAACGCGATTCTAACTTCATACGCCAAGAGGCTGTTAGGCATAACGGTTGGACGGCCTCTCCTGCTGAGGTTTCCAATAAGGGTTATTTATCCTATCGAAAGTATTGGTTCAATCATCATGTCTAATATCGTTTGCTGAGCTATATTCAGTTACGGCGAATTCTGGAAAAGAGGTTGGTATGAATCAGTACACGATCAGAATCACGATACTCTACGATAATACAGCACATGTTCCCGATCTGAACGCCAAATGGGGGTTCTCCTGCCTGGTGGAGCGCAGGGATTCACCGGTGGTGCTTTTCGATACTGGTCCAACCGGCCCTGAGCTGATGGAAAACATGAAGATCCTTGAGATTGATCCCGACCGTATAGATATTATCTTCATATCACACCCTCACTGGGACCATGCCGACGGACTCGAAGAATTTCTGAAACACAATGACCATGCTATACTTGTTATCCCTCCTGCTTTTGACTTCTCGAGTACTCACAAAACCATAATTGCATCCTCTCCCGGCAGCATTTGTGAAGGAATTTACACAACAGGTGAGCTTGATGATTTTGAACAGTCGATGGTCATGGATTCCCCTGAAGGTATGGTTGTTATAACGGGATGTTCCCATCCTGGCATTCCGGAGATACTTGAGATCTCAAGGGAATTCGGAAGTATTCATGCTCTGATCGGCGGATTCCACGGGTTCAGCGAACTCGATCTTCTCGAGGATATCCCTCTTGTATGCCCCACACACTGCACAAAGCTGAAGGATGAGATCCTGGCACGTTTCCCGGACAAGTGTATCGAGGGCGGAGCAGGCAGAGTGATAGAAATTTAATTTGTTTCAAACACTGTTACGAAAGTGAATAGAGGACAGAATGATTTTCGGAACGCTCCTCACGACATTCCTGATAACCACCACCAATCTTACAATCACTGAACCTGTCGACGGACAGAGCTATTGGATTGGCGACTCTCTCACCGTCAGGGCTATTGTGGAGAACGAAAACGAGAAAGCCGACTCGGTCCACTACTCCCTCAATAATCAGACGGTGATCCAGATTCCGAGGCTGAATACCGACTGGTATACCTACATGCAGAACGATCTGCACCATGGTTATTCGGAATCTCCAGCCCCATATGACAACACAATATTCTGGACAGCACCTATTACCGGGACAGACCACGAATTTCCAACACCTGTAGTAGTCGATGGGTTAGTTTACTACCCGCAGAACGAAGGTGGTGATACGCTGTTCGCTTTGGACGCGGTCACCGGCGAAGTAGAGTGGATATTCACTGGAATCGGTAACACAGACGATGCTGTCACAGTCAAAGACGGTAGGCTATATACTGCAAGTGATTCTATCTGGTGCCTTGACGCCCTAACGGGTGATATGATCTGGAGCTTCGGTAAAGCAAATGCTTTTGGCAGTACACCGGTTGTGGATAATGGAAAGGTATACTGTGGTAAAGTTTTTTTTAGCCCATGCTCCACTTGGGTATACTGCCTTGAAGCTGAGACCGGATTCGAACATTGGGAGAATAATTTCTACGGGGCGACTACAAGCTGCATGACAATCTGGAACGGTATGGTATTTGTTCCAACATATGCGGGTCCTTTATATGCCCTGGATGCAAATACAGGCTCGATTATCTGGGAGAATACCGACGCATATGATGGCTACTGGGATTCCTCACCAACCCTATTTGACGAAGTAATATATATCGGTGGAGTTGATGGATACTTACGTGCTATAGACGCCAATTCCGGAGAGACCGTCTGGGAAAACGATTTTGGAAATAGCATTACCGCCACTCCCGCCTATCATGGCGGTAATCTCTACGTCGGCGCACAGGATCCGCCTTTTGCTTCAGTCTTTGCTCTGGACGGAACCATGAACTGGACCAGTAATTTTGAGATACATGGCTCACCCGGAGTAGCGGACGGAATGGTGTTCTTTGGGGAATACTCTTTCAACGACAGTGCTAGAGTAATTGCACTGGACGGTGCTATGGGAGATACCGTCTGGACCTACATGACAACTGCGAACCGCTTCCTGGGTAGTCCTGCAATCACTGACGGGATTGTATATATCCCAGCGATTGACGGAAATCTCTACGCCTTCGGTACCGGTCTGAAGTACACCTATCTGGGTGACCTCTACGCAGATATCGGCAAGAATGAGCTTATAGTCACCGCTTTCGATGAGGGAATCGCCTTTGCCGTCGATACTGTTAACTTCACTGTTACCGAGACAGGGATAGGACTGAAACCCACTCCAAGATTTGGATTGTGTGCAAGCCCGAATCCCTTCCGCTCCACCGCATCCATCTCTTTTGAACTTTCCGAACCGGGACACACTTCAATTATAGTGTTTGACCTTTCCGGTAGGATTGTCTGTTCTCTTGTAGAATCTGATCTTGGAGTCGGACAGCACTCCTATGTCTGGGACGGTAGGAGTCAGAATGGCGAACACGTTGCTTCCGGATTGTATATATGCAGGATACAGTCCGGTGAGATTTCGTCTACAACGAGACTATGTCTGTTGAGATGAGAAACTATAAAGGCAGCCGCAGTGGGATTGCTTTCATTACCAGGCTGAGCAAACTGCAATCCACTGAACCTTAGTGTTGTCAAACATACCTGGAAAGAGTGAGTAAATGCCTGTATTCGGCCCTGTTCCATCGAGAAGGTTGGGTAGAAGT
>JAIOQY010000100.1 GCA_021108435.1 Candidatus Aegiribacteria sp. | reverse complement strand
AGTTGGCGGGATGCAGGTTACTATCTCCAAGATTATGTTGATAAAATAGAGCCTGAAACAATTGTCTCACAAAATTCCAAGGATGATTGGTGCCCCTGTTAATGGTGTAGAGCCATGTCGTTTTAATGGTGGGTGGCACTGGCGCCTCGACAGTGTCTCCCAGCGAACCATCCTTTGGTATGATACAACTAGTTATAATCAAATAAAACGCAAACCGAAGAAAACTTTCAGGAATCCAATCATACTGACTCGTGAGATGGCGCTGATGATGGAGATGGAAGAATTATCCCGAGCTGACCTTGCCAGAAAACTTGGTTTATCCAGAGCAAGAGTCACTCAGATGCTCAACCTGCTGAAACTGCCTGACAGCCTTATCTCTGAAATAGAGGAGATGGGGGATTACTGGATCAGACAACTGGTAACTGAGAGAAGTCTGAGGAATCTAATAAAGAAGAAGTGATGGTTATCCTATTAGATTCAATAGTTGTGCGGTGTTCATAAAATGTGTATGTTCACAATTAATGAACGTGTATACATATTGAACAAATGGAGCAGTGAGAGGTAGATGATGACGCACAAAACAACTGTAATTGAAATAGTAGATAAGGCACTTATGCATCTGAGGCAAGTCATTCCGATAGGAGAAATACAGACAGAATGGGAACAGAGGGCGAATGATAATTTTGTATTAGATGCAATTGTTCATTTTGAAGAATTGTTGCAAGATTATCAAATCGAAATAAAGAAACACATACGACGTGATGTAATTGGTGCGATTCAAATGTTCCTAGAACGCGTACCAAAACCCCGTATGCTTATTACAACATACGTAACACCACCCATTGCAAAGGAACTCCGAGAAAGGAACATACAATTTATAGATACAGCAGGAAACATGTATATCAAACAGGAGAAGCCGTTTGTCTTTGTATTCATTGCAGGAAAAAGGGAGGATAAGACTGATAGAATTACAACTCGAACTCGGTTGTTCCACCAAGCTGCGCTTCGAGTCCTATTCATCCTGCTATGTGATCCAAATGCCAAAGACAGAACATACCGTGAGATAGCTGAAATGGCAGGAGTAGCTCTTGGAACCGTCAATAACGTCTTTGCTGATCTGAAGCATTACGGTTACATTCGCATCTTCCGAGAAAAGAAAATATTTGATAATAGGCAGAAGTTAATCGATAAGTGGACAGACGCTTTCATCAACGAACTGAGACCAAGGCTTAATCCAAGAAGATTCACCACAAAAAGCAAAAACTGGTGGCAGATCGCGGACACTACTGAGTTCGGAGTGTATCTTGGGGGGGAAACGGCTGCGGCGAAACTCACCGGATATCTACATCCAGAAAATGCAACAGTATATGTAGGTGAGCAATTCGGGGAATTTGCCAAGGTCCTCAAACTTAAAAAAGATAACCATGGCGAAATATTTGTTTTGAACAGGTTCTGGAATAATCTGCCCAAGTTAGATGAATTCCCTGGTGTGGTGCCCCCACTTCTTATTTATGCCGACTTGGTTGCAGCAGATGGTGCAAGGAATCTGGAGACTGCAGAAATGATACGGAAGCAGTACCTTGACTGATCATTCTGTTGTTGTTGACGAAAACACAAAAATAATCCTACTATCTCTGCTTGAAATCTCCAGAACACTCGGGATCGAATGGTTCATCTGTGGCGCAGGAGCGCGCATCTTTCTTTGTGAGCATGCATTGGGGATGAGAACTGGAAGAGCCACAATGGATCTCGATTTTGCTGTATGCGTTAACTCTATCAAGGAGTGGGAAGTATTATACAAAATGATGTGTGATCATCATGACTTTAAAGCAGATAGACATCAAACCCAACGCTTATGGCATTCTAGTGGTATCCCTGTGGATGTAGTTCCATTCGGTGAAATTTCGGGATCATTCAAAAGGTTCACATGGGGAGATGATGATGGTTTTGAGATGAGTGTACTTGGATTTGATGAAGCATATGACAGCGCATTATCTTTCCTAATCAATGACGAGTTTACGATTCTCGTTGCAGGATATGCAGAGCAGTGCGGTTTGAAGTTACTTGCATGGGCAGATCGTCATCAGCGGAGGGTAACTGAAGATGCCAGGGATATAGCTTATCTGATTCAACATGCAGAGGAATGGTACGGCGAGGAAGCACTACATGATCATTATTCACATGTTCTTGAGAATGTCGATTATGATATCGAACTAGCTGCTGCTTTTGTCTTGGGATGTGATCTTCATAGTATCTATGAGAGTGAAACCTTGGATGTACTCATTGGCATTTTAGATCAAGCCCTCAATCAACCAGAAGAATCAATCCTTATTCGTGATATCGCTCGCGAGATCCGTACCATGGACCCAGAGGAAAGAACGATGAATCTGTTAGAGCAAATACGCCTTGGAATGGATGCAGGATTGTA
>JAIOQY010000099.1 GCA_021108435.1 Candidatus Aegiribacteria sp. | reverse complement strand
CTGCTCAGGAAATTGTCCGATACTCATGATCTTATTGATTCAGGGGACGGATTCAACATCAGGAGCAGGGCTGAGAAAGTTCTATCCGGTCTGGGATTCTTAACTGATGATTTTTCAAAACCGCTCGAGGAGTTCTCAGGTGGATGGAGGATGAGAGCGCAGCTGGCTTCGCTGCTTCTTGCCGATCCTGATCTGCTTCTGCTCGATGAACCCACGAACCATCTGGACCTCGACGCCAGAATCTGGCTCGAGGAGTATCTGAAAAGGTTCCGGGGCGCTGTATGGATTATCTCCCATGATCCGGGATTTCTGGATCGGGTGGTAACTCAGGTGTACGAACTCGAATTTGGAAAGCTGTCTTCCTACAAAGGAAATTATACCTTTTACGAGAAGAAGAAGCGTGAGGATATAACTACAAGGGAAAAGCAGGCAAAACACCAGACCGAGCAGATAGAGAAGATCCAGCGGTTCATCAAACGTTTCAAAGCAACTGAGAGTAAGCGGTTTCAGGTTCGAAGCCGCGAGAAAATGCTTGAGAAGATGGAAGTTATTCAGACTCACAGAGATCCATCACACATGAAACTCCGTTTTCCTGACCCTCCAAGGAGTGGCGAGATCGTTGCCCGCCTGGATGGAGTTTCAATGAGATATGACCGGACTGTTTTCAGCGATGTGGATCTTTCGGTTGAAAGGGGAGAACGGATCGGAATCGTTGGGAAAAACGGCGAAGGCAAATCCACTCTTTCCAGGATTCTCGCAGGTGTGGAAAAACCTTCATCGGGAAACTTCAATCGCGGTTCGAGAGTCAGTACCGGTTTCTACACACAGGAAGTTGATCAGGGTCTCAATCCCGGCTTGAATCTTATTGAACAGCTTTCAGCGATCAGCCCTTCAAGCAGCGAAAAGGAACTCAGGGGAATACTCGGCGGCTTTCTTTTTACCGGAGACGATGCTTTCAAGAAAACGGGAATTCTGTCAGGAGGAGAGAAAAGCAGGCTTGCTCTGGCTCGGGTTCTTCTGAGTCCTGTTAATCTCCTGATACTTGATGAGCCGACTAATCACCTCGACATCTTTTCGAGAAATGTTCTGCAGGAAGCGCTTGAAAAATATCCAGGTACGCTGATCCTCATCAGTCATGATGAACAGCTGCTGTCCGCCCTGGCAGAAAAAGTCTACGAAGTCCAGGGGGGAAAAGTCAGTCTGTTTCAGGGAAGTTTCGCGTACTACCTTCGGAAGAAGCAGGAGAAGATCAGGAGAATGCTTGAAGCAAAACAGACTGATTCACCGAAGACCAGGTCACCAAGAGAACTGGAAAACGCCAGAAAGCGAAAAGAAGCAGCGGAGCGCAAAGAGCAGTACAGAAAGCATAAGAAGATCCAGATCAGGATTGACAGAGTAGAGAGAAAACTCCTGCCGCTGGAGGAAAAAAGGGAACAGCTCGAAGGGCTCCTGGCAGACCCCGTTGTTCTGGCTGACGGCACAAGGATCATGGAGCTTCAGCGGGAACACGCTTACGTGTGCAAAGAGATCGAGGGTTATCAGGAGATGTGGAACGAGCTGGCTGAAATGATGGGTGAGTAATTTCTGGGGTCGGACGTCACTTGCGGCACTTACATATCCGTCTGGGTCGCCAACTCTTAATAAAAACGTGCCACCCACTGTTAAAAACGACATGAGGATTTTCTTTTAGAAATTTCTAGAAGAGGGTCTTGATGCTGCCCCAGGTTTCAGGTTCCAGA
>JAIOQY010000098.1 GCA_021108435.1 Candidatus Aegiribacteria sp. | reverse complement strand
AGAAGGTCAGCATCTGAAGGATTACTGCATAGCAAGAGGTGCTGAATTCCTCTGGATGATGTATCTTTCTCAGCGTTTTGACGACACTATCCTGAATACCATTGCTCAATCCGACACGACTTCCATGCTCAACGTAGCAAGAGCGATAGACTCTTCAATTCCTGACAGTGTTGCCATCCAGACCAATGTCGTACCTATCTATAACGATTGGCTTATCTGCAACCTTGTCAACGATCTGAAGGATGAATCGTTCGGCGGGATATATACGTATGATATACTCCCCGATACCGTTGATTTCGGGTTTATAGGTAATTCGATGTCATTCGTAAAACGCTTCTCATCAGGTTACCCGCTGGATGTATGGATAGGTAGTGAAACCAAGGGAATGAAAGCTGCGATCTGGGCTGCGCAATTCGTTGAGTTTAGAGGTGACTACGCCGACTTCCCGACCATGTACTTCAATGGCATGTATTCGGATGACGGCGGATCAGGTTCAGTACTCGACGGAAAATGGACGGGATTAGTTGTGGCTCTTAACGAGGACGAAACAGGAATCCTTTCCATTGATACCGTTCCCATGAACGATTTCTACACTGGCTCATTCGAGCTTTCAGGTGGCGCAGCCTACCTGATCACTACAAACAACAACGAAGGCGGACAGAGTGATCTCAGGTTCGTTCTATCGCAGGATACGGATTTACCTGATGTTCTTCTGTCAGCCCACCAGAATAATGTTAACGATCAGTACATCACTCTGTATACCACTCTGTATGACAGTATTCCGGAAGGATTTGACTGGTACGGACCTATCTTTACAGCTACAGAGACAACGTCTGATACTTCCAATCTTTTCAACATGTCAGTCTTTTACGAAACTCTCTGGTCCCACAGGTTCACCGCGTGGGAACCAGGAGCCTATACTCTTCATATCGCAGGTTATGACAGTACAGGATTCTCTGTTGATAACAGCATGTCTGTATCTGTTGACTACGTAACATCTGGCGGTCTGACACTCAGCATGAATGACATACATCTGAATGTCGCTGCTGGAGCTTCGGCTCCCGGTACGATGGTCAGTATGTGTGAATCGGACATGCTTGGTCTTGCAGTGGAAACACAGACTTCGCTCGAAGCTGTTCGCGGCCAGTTGACCGGCATTCTTGCCGGACCGGTGAGCATTCCATCTATTGATGCAGTGATTTCGTTCCCTGCTGAGAATTCCGAAGGTGCTGTATACAGATACACCGCCGACGGGTGGAGCAGACTGGAAAGCTGGTTCCAAAACGGCAGAATGAGCGCTGCGGTCTCCGATGGTGGAAATTACGCATTTGGCTCGTCTCCCGGTGTATCATCACCGGAGATTCCTGCCGATTTCCGCTTTAGCGGTACATATCCCAACCCGTTCAGCGCGGAAGCTGCAATCAGTTTCTCGCTGCCGTCAACGGGACATGTAAGTGTAACAATCTACGACATGACAGGTAGAGCCATCAGGACTCTTTCCGACACGGAGATGATGGCAGCTGAACATAGTCTTATCTGGGATGGTCTTGACGAAACCGGCCATGCAGTCGGAGCAGGAGTTTACTTCTGCAGACTGCAGGCATGTGGAGAGACAGTTACCCAGAAGATGCTTCGGATAGAGTAGGAAGGAGGGAGAAATGAAACATAAAATAGCAATAGCGATCCTGGGCTCCCTCGTACTGCTGAGCGGTTGCGGAGACCAGCTTCCGACCGATATTCCCGAACCATACTTCTACCAGGGATTCCTCGATCGAGGTTGGGATAAGTATGAGGATGAAATATTCGCGAATGAGCAGAATACTGGTGCTCTCGACTATTTCCAAGATGCCATAGACTGCAATGTCCAGGGTATTGAAGGTTTCGTGGGAGCGGGTTGGTCAGCGTTATTCGTGAGTGATGAATGGCGAATCGCTGACGACTACTTCTACATGGCAATTCAGCTGGATGCAGAGACCTTCCCGATAATGACTCCAAGTGAATCTCAGGCGCAGGACACGATGTGGACCGTTTTCGAATGTCTGCATCCGGATCTTCCACCTGCAGTGCTGGATCCGATCCTTGAGATGACTGCTGATTCAGGAATGGTCTGGGTGGCGGAACAGATTGAGGATATCATTGATGATGATCCGATTCCTTACCGTTTCCAGCCTCTGGAGAGTGATCCGATAGCGATGTTCACTGCCACTAATTCATACACAGGTACAGCATCTACAGTGGACAGCATTTCCGGAGGATTGATCTACATGACAGCTCCACAAACGGAAATGAGTATCGGTGGAGATAACTACTACGTCTGGGTCAACGTTGATGATCAGATGAGTTACGGATACAGAACTTTCACTTCGTCAGGTTCCGAGACTCAGTACACTTATGACGCTCTTGCAGGCATCGTCATGCTGCAGGACATCAGAGGTGAGAATGGAGATCCTCTACTGGGTTGTGCGGCTGCATGGGGACTTGATCAGATAAATGCCGATTACTCGTTTGGTTCCGGCAAGGATTATGTCGGACTCGAGGTAATCAACAACGTTCAGTTGAAAGGCACAGCAGCAGCGACAGCTTATGCGAATCAGGCGTTCAAGTTCGCATGGTTCACCTGCACAAGTGAAGGATACGGAACATATCTTGATCCGGATGATCCTGGATTCGTGGTCGAACTGATGGCCGTGATCGAGGATATGCTGAACTTCGAAGGATAGAACTGTAAAGTTCGGAGTTCAGTTCTAATAGTGTTCAGTTCTGGTTCTGATAAGAAGCCCCCTGGCAACAATGCCAGGGGGCTTCCCAACAGTGCCACCCACCAATAAAAACGACATCGAATCAGAACAGTGCCACCCACTAATAAAATTGACATCTGATCTAACATATATCCTGAAAAACTTGCATTCATCGCGGAAAACGCGTACACTGAATGTATGGCAAGAATAACACGGGTTGTCGTACCTGGATTACCGCATCACGTAACACAGCGTGGGGTGCGGTCGATCAATATATTTGAATGTGATAAGGATAGATACTTCTATCTCAGGATGCTTTCTGAATATACCACCAAGTACAAACTTGAAATCAAGTGCTGGTGCTTGATGTCTAATCATGTACATTTGATTGCTGTTCCTGAGAGCGAGGAAAGCCTGTCTCAAGCAATTGGATCAGCTCACTGGGCGTATGCGAATAATTTCAATGAACGTAAAGGTGTAAAGGGAAGATTGTTCCAGGGAAGATTCTATTCAACACCCATGTCTTCAGTACATTACTATGCTGCAGTGCGATATATTCTTCGTAATCCGGTACGTTCAGGAATTGTCAGGAAAGCCTGGGACTATAGATGGTCAAGCACGAAATTCCACATGGGATTAATTGAACATGACCCTTTGGTTCGTGAACCTGTTATTCTTGACTCATTCACAAACTGGAGGGAATATCTTACATATGATCCTGTTGAAATGGATCTTATTCGAAGGAGAACAAAGAACGGTATTCCATGCGGTGAAGCAGAATTCGTCAGGACAATAGAAAGACAGACAAATAGAAAATTCAGGATAAATAGTGTTAATGAAATACAGGTGAATAAATCTCACATAAAGCACTAAAATCGATTAAAACGATGTCGTTTTAATAGTGGGTGGCACTGTTGGTATTATTTGTATGCGGGAGCATCGATTGAGAAGATGTCATAATTATCTGTACCACCTAATCTATCCGACGAAAAGGCAAACCAGCCGGATTCTGGATTCCAGGCCGGGTAAATATCCTTTCCGGGATCATCAGTAATCTGAACAAGGTTGCCATCTAAATCACTGATCCAGATATCCCATTGTCCTGACCTGTCCGACGAGAAGGCAAACCAGTCGTTCTCGGGTCCCCAGCATGGATGAATATCATCGGAACTGCTTTCAATAACGGCATGAGGATTAAAACCATCTGCACTGATGAGCCAGATATCCGATTGTGTACCGTCATTAACCTGAAATAGTATCCACTGTCCATCAGGTGAATACGAAGGGCGCAGGCAATCAAATGATGGGGTATAGAAGGAATTACATGTAAGACTATCCACGTTATACTCCGCTTTCCAGAGACCCCAGTATGAGTCAGAATACGTACAGAAAAGCAGAGAGTCACTGTCGGGGGACCATGTTGGATGAAGGTGTTTCAGACCATCACTCAGTATAACAGTGATATACCCGGTGTATCCCGGAACAGTACATATATCCGAGTTTGTGTTTCCGGAAAAGGTTGTGAAAACGACTTTTCCTTCAGCTGCACTCCAGCAACCTGTTGGTCCAACTGACTCATTCAGATTTGAGGATGTCATGAGTGCGGGAGATCCCACTCCATCGAAACCATATAAACATGGAGATGAGCCGTCAGATGATGAGAATAGAAGGATGCCTCCATATGGTGACCAGGCTAGAGATGTGTCAGGAAAGTTGCTGGAAACAAAAAGATATGCTCCGTCAGGCCATTGATCCGGGTCAGCAGGGTTGTCTCCGCATGCCGCAAATAGAACTGTCAGGATAACTGTCGATACGATAGTGATGTATTTCATTGTATACTCCGATACTGATATTTCATTGATTGAAACCCGGTGAATTCGTTACATTTTATTGATGCATGAAGGGCCGGCTGTAATGCTGGCTCCCAGTGTTCTTAACCTGTTCACAAGGTTTTCATAACCCCGTTCGATCTGGTGTACATTTCGTATTATGCTGATTCCTTCTGCACAAAGAGCAGCTGTCAGAAGTGCCATTCCTGCTCTTATATCAGGGCTGCTTACATTTGTTCCATGAAGTTTTGAAGGACCTGAAACCACTACTCTGTGAGGGTCGCATTGAATGATGCCTGCGCCCATAGCGACCAGCTTATCAACGAAGAAGAGCCTGCTTTCAAACATTTTCTCAAAGATTAGAGAGGTTCCTCTGGATTGAGTTGCCACCACTACCGCAGTACTCGTAAGATCCGGTGAGAATCCCGGCCATGGAGCATCGTATACTGTCGGAATTGAACCACCTCGATCAGGCTGTACTTCCAGGGGCCGTCTGCCATCTATGATAATTGAGTCATCCTTCAATTCAATAGTTACTCCCAGCTTGGAGAATCCATTCATAGTTGGCTGAATGATATTATCCGGAACACCGGGAATTACTACTTTCCCACTGCAGCAGGCAGCGAGACCGATAAAACTTCCGATCTCGATATGATCGGGCATTATTGTATATTCCGTGCCTTCAAGAAGATGGTTTCTGCCGACAACATGAATTCTGTTAGTGCCGATTCCGGATATATCCGCTCCCATTGAAACAAGCATTGTTGCCAGATCCTGAACATTAGGTTCACATGCCGAGTTATAGATAACGGTTTCTCCCTCAGCGATTGTTGCAGCCATCAGAGCATTTTCAGTTGCTGTTACGGATGGCTCATCGAGAAGGATCGATGTACCCTTTAATTTTTTCGACGAGAATGAAAGTTTTCTGTCAACCAGACCAACTTCAGCACCCATCTGTTCGAGAACCAGGAAGTGTGTATCCAATCTTCTTCTTCCAATTACATCCCCACCGGGAGGTGGAAGCTGCACACGACCGGTTCTTGCCACGAGCGGACCTGCGAGGAGAATAGATGCTCTGATCGCCCTGCACATATCCTCTTCAATGTTATAGGGATTTATACATGCTGCATTCAACCTGTATGAGCTACCACCAAGTGCGGATATCTTAACACCGATGCTTTCCAGAAGAACAAGCATCGCTTTTACATCTCTGATTTCAGGTAGATTGTGAAGAATAATATCCTGGTCTGAAAGAATACATGCGGAGAGAATTGGAAGAGCAGCATTCTTGCTGCCTGAAGGTTTCAAGACTCCCGAAAGCGGTTTTCCTCCCTCGACGATGTATGTATCGGATGGTGGAAGTGTCATGTTTTGCTTCCCTTCCTTCCAGTTTTACGAAGGAGAGTGTGATAAAGATCAGGATAATCATCGGGTACCCACTGCTGACGGAGAAGCCATCTGATGTAATCTTCATCCTGTGCTACGATATCCTCTACAAGTTTGCCTCTGTACTTGCCAAACGAGAATATCTTTATCTCCAATGAGGATTGTGTGTATTCCATCAATTCCTTCCAGTTCTCCGAAGTTATTAAATGCTGTTCAATGATGAACTCTACAAGAGCTCGAACAAGTTTTGTGTCAAACATTGCTCTATGAGCATTACCGGAAATACTGGAATCCAGTTCAAATCTGTATCTCAGAACCTGAAGCGCATGGGAGGGAATAGAAGGCCAGATATGTCTGGAGAGTCTGAGTGAATCAAGTTTCATATCAGGTTTGATATCACTGAAAATTCCGGGGAGTTGCCGGGTCAGTATTCCCAGATCGAAAGGAAGATTGTGAGCGCATATAAGGTCTGCTTTACAAAAAAGATCCTGAATGCTATCTGATATGCTCTCAATAGATGGTTTTCCTTCCAGCATACTGTTTGTGATGTGATGAATAGCGGATGCTTCCGGAGGCACTGGATCTTGTGGCAGTACCAGTTCAATCAATTCGATATCCTGATCAGCGACTCTTGAAAAGCCGATGTAAGTGCTTAGTAAAAAAGCAACTTCGCATATCTGTGATGTTTCTGTATCTATTCCTGTGGTTTCAGTATCAAGATACAGAACCCTCCGGGTTTC
Source organism: Candidatus Aegiribacteria sp. (assembly GCA_021108435.1). Classification (NCBI taxonomy): domain Bacteria; kingdom Pseudomonadati; genus Candidatus Aegiribacteria; species Candidatus Aegiribacteria sp. Next base: position 3,463 of record JAIOQY010000098.1, on the reverse strand, counting down.
CCCATGATTGCCTGCGCTGGAAAAAAGATCGGGTTCGTTGTTCATAAGTATATACTAATTCCCAAAGTTCTAACCTGCAAATCTGATGGAAATCCGTCTTCATTCATCTGGAATTACTGGATTTTTTTGAAATTTCCTGTAATCATGTATAATATACTGAAGCTGATGAAAACAGTTACTACTAATTCTTTGGAGGAATTATGAAAACAATAATGATGTTCGCAGTTGTACTTGCAGCACTATTTGCTGCATGTGGTGCTCAACCGGAGGATGATGCTCCGATATCCGCCCTGGATATTCTTCCTGACGATGTTCTTTTCTCCATGGCCATTATCAATCCGGCAACGGTTATCTCCTCCCTTGATCTGTATGGCTCCGGAGTTCCAGTTCTTGGGGAAACCTCTGTTTCAGGATGGATTCTATCACTTCTTGATTGTGCGGATATGGCTGAAGTGGAAACAAAACTGGGTATTGATACTAATGGCAGTCTTGTTCTCTTCATGCAGAGCATGATGCCACAGAGCATTGGTGTAGCCATGTCTGTCACAGATGCTACTGTCTTCTGGGCTAACACAAGCTTGACTCCCGAAGCCGGTGAGCCGCTGGATGGTTATGAAGTCAGCACAATTGATGTCGATTTCGGCAAACTGTATTTCTGCGATACTCGTGGACTTCTCCTTGGCGCGGGCAGCAGAGCAGGGCTTCAAAGCATGCTTGAACGAATTGACGGATCCCTGCCCGCTTCATTACCCGGTATTCCTGATGGAAGTTTCTACTTCTACGCGGATATAGCGTCATTTGGCCCTATGGCTGCCAGCCAGCTTGCTATGCTTAAACCAACGATAATTGCCGGTATGGATACTACAGACGGTGCGGAGGCAGAGATCACCGAAAAAGTACTTGGAATGTATTTTGATTTAATCAATCTTATCCTGCTGGAAACAAGTTCTGTTGATTTCGTACTATCATTTGAATCTGAATATGTTACCGGAACTTCTTCTGTGAGATTTGTACCCGGATCATCTCTTGACCAGTTTATCATTCCGGTTGAAATTGACGATATGACAGGATTAGTGCCGGCCGGTAACTCAATCGCTGCCAGGATCAGTATAGATCCTCTGACCAGTGAGGCGGCAATGAATGCTGTGTTTGGTGCCATAGGCATAGAAGATATTCCCGGAGACATGGTCACATTCTGGGCTCAATGCTCTCGTAATACTGCGATGTCAATGACCAGTGATCCTGACAACCCGATGCATATCATAGCTGTTTACGAGATGCCGGAAGGAACCGGACTTGAACAGGTAAAAGAGGTTTACGGTATGCAGTTTTCTATTATGGAAAACATTCTTGACATGCCCGGTCTTTCCCTTTCAGAAGTGCAGTATGCGGAACTTGATGGGATTGAATGGGTCACATTCGGCATGGATATGGATATGACTGAACTCCAGTCTGATGTGGAAGACAGCGCTCCGCTCACTCAGAACGTCTCATGGAAAGCCTGGCTGACTGTCAGTGATGGAATCCTCTACCTCGAGATGGCAGAGCAGCCCCTGATAGTTCCTCAGATAATTGCTGGAACCTGGCAGGGAGAGACCGTTGGGAGCATGCCTGCAATGCGGAATATTTCAGATTCAGCGGAAATCGCGATGCTGATCAACGTTCCGGAATATCTCAACATGGCAATGTCCATGTCCGGACTTGAGGTGCCTTACATCGACGCAGATCCTGTCTGGCTCGAAATAGAGGTGGATTTTACAGGCGGAGGTGTAACAAAACATTTCCGTGTATCAGGAACGGGACTGGCTGCGTTCATAGGACAGGCAATTCAGATGTTTGGAGCGCTGAGTCAGTAATCCTGCTAGCCCGGATTCATCACAGGTACTCGTAGCGAAGCGGCGTAGACGGCAGTGGATACGAGGCTTTCGAATGCAGACTCCGGAGTCGTACTTGAACAGTACGTCGAGGACGGATGTATGAGAATAACGAAGTAGACTCTGGTGTATTCGTCGCTGCAGTAGAGTATTTGTGATGAATCCGGGCTAGAACAGCTTTAAAGATTATCGGCAGTCACTGTTGTGATTGCCGATAGCTCTATAGAACAGGTTTTCTATTGTATCTCTCCTGCGCTGCAATGATCCCCTCTTGAAGATAGAGCCCTACGCAATCTGCCGCTACATAAGCCATCCGCGCAGCTTCCTCTTCAAGTTTCGAAGGAACGCTGTCAAGAACGAAATCTGCCAGATCAGAACCATCCTGTGCGGGACCGATGCCGATTCGAAGGCGGGCGAAATTTTCGGTACCGAGACATTCGATAATATTTCTCAGACCGTTATGTCCTCCGTGAGAGCCCCTGGCTCTTAATCTGAGATGACCTAGATCAAGGTTAACATCGTCACAGATAACCAGCAATTCAGCAGCATTATAATTTTTGATATCAAGAAATTCTGCTATTGCTTTACCACTTCTGTTCATGTAATCAGCAGGTTTGATCAGGTCCGGACCATCCGGTAGAACAGTAGTAATAAAGAGTCCTGCATCTATGAATTGAACGCCGGCTTCTCTGGCCAGTATATCGGCCACCCAGAAGCCGGCGTTATGCCATGTCATGCAGTACTTCTTCCCCGGATTACCAAGACATGCGATAAGCCGGAGATTTGCCAAAATCTACTCTTTTTCGGAGGCGGGAGTTTCTGAACTCTCTTTCTTTGCTTCCTCTTCACCCTCGAGTTCAGCAGCTTCCTCTCCTTCGAGAAGCTCTTCCTCTTCCTCAACTTCGACCTTCGCGACACTTGGAGCAACAACGGATGCCACAACCAGATCCCTGTCCATATCCAGAGTTAAAGTATCCGCAAGCACGATATCCGATAGATGAACTGAATCACCAATTTCAAGATGTCCTACATCAACGGTCACGGAACCTGGAATGTCCTTCGCTCTAACCTTGATGATAATCTCATGAAGTGTGTGTTCAAGAACTCCACCCATCGTGACACCCACTGGGATACTCTCAAGGCGTATATGTACTGGAACCGAGACTATCTGATCTGCGGAAACTCTTAGAAAATCGATGTGAACAGGTTTGTCTGTAATGATGTCCCATTGTACATCCCTGACAATTGCTGTTACCGGAGATTTTCTACCCATTTTAAGATTAATGATACCGGTAGAGGTGGAGTAACCTACAGTGTCCATGAACTCTTTTTCATTTACGGTAACGGTCAGCTCACTGCCTCCTCTGCCGTAAACAACAGCCGGAATAATTCCTGTGCGACGGAGCCTTCTTGCTATTCGGGATCCGAACTCCAATCGTTCGGCAATTCCCAGCGTTCTTTTCTCAGGCATTACTATATCCTTTCTTTCTTCCGATTACTTTGGAATGATGGCTGGGGCGGGAGGATTCGAACCCCCAATGCAGGGACCAAAACCCTGTGTCTTAACCATTTGACGACGCCCCAGCAGT
>JAIOQY010000097.1 GCA_021108435.1 Candidatus Aegiribacteria sp. | reverse complement strand
GTAATAGTAAAGCAGTATTGCCAGTCAGGTGTATTATTTTCTGGGAAGCTTATGTCCATCATTCTATCGATATTCTGGCATGAAAAAGGTTATGACCCGTTTCAATATTACCAGCCACTTAGTGCCACCCACCAATAAAATGACAAAAGTTAATGCCTCCTTCTAGGGGGCTTTTATTCTGCAGTGAAGCTCACTGTTCGCAGGAATGAGAACCCATGGGTAAATATCCCTGAGCTAGCATAACAAGTCGAAGATAACCCCTACGAGCCGACCATAAAGATATAGAAGGGCGCTGATCAGGCGCTCTTTATCTGATAATTCCTACATTCCCATCATTTCGCCGAGTTTCCACTCTCCGTTCTCAAGAATGAGTTCGACCTCTTCGCTTTCCCCTTCAAGAACAATGGGAACTACGGCTTCTTCACCCTCGATCACAGGCTCTCCGATCTCTATGGTGCTGAAGTCAGGCAATTCAGCCTGCATGAGTTCACTCTGGAGCATCCATGTGATCATGTCACCGGCATCCATATTCTCGACCTCTTCGGCAGTGACATCGATGCCCATCATTACCAGGAAAGAGGCACTTTCCTCCGGGTTGGCCTTCAATTCTTCGACCTGACCATTGAGAGCCTCAATGCCCTCAGAGGAAAGGTAGCCGACAAGCGCTTCTCCATCACCGCTCACCACGGCGTCTATTGCTTGTCTCACCACGGCGTCAGGAGTGGAAGCACCGCCACAGGCGATCGCAAACACGAAGGCTGCCGCGAATATAAAAGTAGACTTCTTCATCTGTTCAATCCCTCCCGGTTTGTGTTCGGGTTAATCTATAACCCACTATGATTCTCTTCTTGCTTACAGATTCACAGTTCTGACTATGGAATACTGGACTCCACATCATCGTCAGAAACATCATTGAAAATTATCATGTGGCCCAAATGCTCATTGTCAGCACTCATTTTACATCATACTCCGCCTGTTTCGACGGGTCAACATTGATTCAGACGTGTATACTGTAGAATAATTTGCTTTGAAGCGTAGATTTTTACGGGAGACATGCACGGCATCCCACATTTTTTATCATTGGCAAAGAACCAGTCTATAGGAAAGCACTACTGAACCGGATATGGAATACGCCATTGTACGTTTGAATAATCGTGTAATACCATGTAACCAGGATGCAGTAGTACTCCAACTCTCAGACAGGTGGCCAGCCAGTTTTGATTGTGAAGCCTTTGACGCCTCTATGACGTTGAAGGCCTTCGCTATCCAGGGTCTGAATAACCCTCTTCCATAGAGTACTCCAAGCGCTTCGCTGACAATAATCTGAAGCAAACATGATTTTAGATTACCACGGCTTGTGAATCGCGTTCAGAAAGCTATTTGTTGGCGTTTCTTTGATATCCAAGTATATTTCATTAGTGATAACTCTCTATAATGATGTTTTACAGGGCATTTGCCCTAATTACACTTCTTGAGATTATCCAGCAATTCAGATCGATCATCCCAATTAATTAAATTGAAGATGTCGATTGTCGCAATAATTGCGACCCTTCTTTTCCACGCGTCCGGCGGGCAGAGATTTGTAAAACCCCGGACCAGGAAAAACATGCGAAAACAAGTACACTCTCGCGAGATAGGCTCGCGAAAAGACCATTCCATAACGCCACAGAAGTTCCCACTTCCAAAAGGCGTCTTTGGCATATTGATTCCAGAGATTCAACGGGCTTTAGCTTCGGAAGGCTATACTACTCCCACACCCATTCAGGAGCAGTGCATTCCGCACTTGCTGAAAGGACGGGATCTGTTGGGTACTGCCCAGACAGGCACCGGGAAAACTGCCGCCTTTGCTCTACCACTTCTACAGCGGCTGAACAACAACTACCGCCGGCCCCAACAAAGAACTCCCCGTGCCCTCATTCTCACACCAACGCGTGAACTCGCGGCACAGATAGGAGAGAGCATCCATACTTATGGTCGCTTCTTAAAACTCCGACATGCTGTGATCTACGGTGGAGTGAAACAGTTTCACCAAGTTAAAGCCATGAATAACGGAATCGATATTCTCGTTGCTACGCCCGGCCGACTGCTTGATCTGATACAACAGGGATTCATCCACCTGAATGAGGTGGAAGTTTTTATTCTGGATGAAGGAGATCGGATGCTTGACATGGGTTTCATTCCCGACATCAAGAGGGTGTTGTCTCATGTTCCGGATGATCGTCAGACCCTGCTATTTTCAGCCACTATGGCTCCAAAAATTGTGGAGTTGGCCAGAACCATGGTTCGCAATCCCGTACGGATTACCATCACACCAGATCAACCGGTAGTGGAGAACATCACTCAGAAGGTGCTCTTCGTCGGGAAAAAGAACAAGGATGCCCTCCTGTTATCTCTTCTGAGCGACCCATCAATATATAAGGCTCTCATTTTCACTCAGATGAAGCATACCGCAAACAAAGTGGTTTCAAAGTTATCTGCAACTGGTGTTAAAAGTACTGCCATTCACGGCAACAAAAGCCAGGCTGGACGCATCAAGGCGTTGGATGGCTTCAAGCGGGGCCGTTTCCGAGTGCTTGTCGCTACAGACGTGGCAGCACGAGGATTGGATGTGGACGACATCACCCATGTAATCAATTACGATCTTCCCATGGAATCTGAAACATACATACACAGAATCGGACGCACTGCACGAGCGGGAGCGAGCGGTGACGCTATTTCGTTCTGCAGCACCGAGGATCGAGCCTACCTGCGGGAAATAGAACACTTGCTGGGCAAACCATTACCCACCGAGATGAAGCACGCCTATCATTGCCACGAAGCATTCCATTCCAACCTGCCGGCTCCGAAGAATTTCGGTCGCGGTAATGGAAACAGAACGAAAAGGAGCAAGGGTGCTCATTCTCGAAGTAGTGGATACAACCGTGGCAGGCGTTAATGAAAACTGCTTGAGGTTAAATATCACCGTTGCTAACACATCGTCTTGATCGCGGTTAGGCCTTCTGATGGTGGTCTTCAACCGGATAACTGGACCACCCGCATTAACACATAATTTGTATGATCAGAGTCTGGGAGATAAATACATCTATGAAGCGTTATTCCAAAGAACAGAATACTTTTATTTTAGGCAGGCTGAGAGCGGGATTCTGATCGCAAGTTTACAATAACACGGTCTACTTCTTTAGCAGACAATCCAGTATCGGGCATTCTTCTCAATGCCTTCCGGGGATCACGTTGTAGTTCCAACTACATCAGGCATTGCTACCAGGTCATTATAAGTTCTTGAGAAGATTCAGCAGCTAAAGTCATTTCAAAGAAACAGGTAAGCTAGCGGTTTCATTCGAGAATGGTAATACTTCACACTCCTTAAACTTACACGATGACTTTTTAGTTCAAAATGCCAGATTCAATGTACCACAACTATGGGAAATATCTGAATTAACATTTGTTCTGGCTCGGGAGTCAACTGCAACAAAACACTTTCATTTGACACAATATCAATAGCAGGATATACTTTTTGTATGGAGGCTGATGGAATATGACAACTGTTACGGAAATAATAGAAGCTGTTTGCGCTCTCGCAGAGAAAGACTTCAATAAGTTCTCTTCGTGGTTTGACAAATACGAGGAAGAACGCTGGGATATCCAGATTAAAAATGATCAGAAATCAGGACCTTTGCATAAACTGATTGAGAATGCTCGAGTTGATTACAAGTCGGATAAATGCACGAACCTTTAAATCATTTCACCAATCCTTCCTTTTGGAACCTATACAATCAACTACCTGAACATATCCGTAACACAGCCGATAAGAATTTTACCATACTGAAATCGAATCCAAACCATCCTTCTCTTCACCTGAAAAAGATTGACAATCTCTGATCTGTTCGCGTAAGCATTCATTACCGTGCCCTCGGAATTGATATACCGTCTTCGAGAAAGGGGATTATTTGGTTCTGGATCGGATCGCACGACGAATATGATCGCCTCATCAAACAGAACTAAATCATTCCTGAAACTCAGCATATTTATTCGACCGAGCATTCATACATATGATGACATTAGTGCCACCCACTAATAAAATGACATAAGTGAATATCTCCGTGGAGGGAGCTTTAGTTTTTACTGTTCGCAGTGATGAGAATCTTCCTGATCTATTCTTACAGAGACGTAATACTTGCTTATTTTGGTTCTTGAGGAATGTAGCTCCTGAAGAGAATCACAGTATCATGCAGGTTACATGAACAGTAGAGAACATCCTGCGGATAGCCATCGATCGGTCAGATCAGGAAAATGCAATCTGATATCAAAATCGAACTCCACGGTATGAAAATCCACTCCGATACAAGTACCGATATATGGAGCAATTGTTGTGTTGTTGGCTTCTCTGTGATACCCTCCCCATCCGGTTCCATCGATTTCGATCCATCTTTCATGGTAGGCGTATATATCTGAACCTGCCAGTAATACAATATCACCCAGGTTTTTCTGAAACCCCAACGTTACTATTGCCAGAGATCCTTTGCAGAATTCTATTCCGGTGCTGTCAGCATATTCATCAGAATATTCGAAGTAAGGATCATACTCACCAAACAGTCCGGATACTTCAACGGGAAGTGGCGGAATCAAACGTATTCTGACAACAGCTCCGGCCAAAATAACAGGACCATCGGAGGAAAAACTCCCATTAAAATCCTCTGAAGTCTGGATTACAATCGGTGATTTGCTGAGGGGAAATACAATTCTGCCGACAGGACCGAGTTCAACAGGTATTCCCGCTGTTACGAAGAATGAAATCTGAAATAGAACAAAAATAATGGATGTTTTCATTCCTTCACCACCCGGGACCCAGACGAATACCCATGCCTATTGATAGCCATAAGCTTGAGAAGCGCGGAGCTTGAAGCTCAACTTTGAATACAGTTTGACTGCCGATATCTGTAACCAGCTCTATGTAACCACCAAAGTCGGTCCGCCGGACCGACAGTTCGGGGGGTCAATCTGCAGCCCATTCCCCCACAAGATCCCGATCAGTGCGGAAGGACCAGATTCCAAGACCTCCATTAATATCCACAAGAGCCAGTTCTCCGTTCAACCCGAATTTAATGAAGTGTAGCTCAGTATTGTAATTACCGAATACATCACCCCATACACCCGTCTCTTTAATCAACTCTCCTCCTCTGGCAAAAACATATCCGTAACTCGTACATAGCAGAGTATTCCCGGAAATGCGGAGGAAAAGAGAAGGTTGTATGTATATACTAGGGTTGTAGTGCAGATTATCATCTGCGGATAAAGGAGCTGCTACTCCGGAATCAAAACCGAAGGATAAAGTACCAGCCAAACCGACAGAAGAAAAAATCAGTAAATGAAGAAGTATCTTCATTATAACTCCATTTAACACGTTCCAGCGCCGTCTTTACAATAGTTATTCCTTGTAAAACTATAGTGAGAATAACTTTGCCATGTCAAAGGCCTGATTTCTAAACACTAATATGCATATCTATGTTAATTGGTTATTGTTGATATTCACTCTTAGCATATTCATCTGGAGCCTGTTCTGAGTTGGAGGGTCATGATAACTAATCATTTCATAACCGTGATAGTACTCCTTGACCCCTTCGGAAGAAGAAAGAAATATGTTCATCAACGTTGACGGTGACGATTTCTACACCGTTGCACACGATGATGGAACAATCTATAAATACCGAATGATTCAATGAGCATGAATTGATCTGTGTATTCTATTTATCCACAGACAGTCACATCTGTCGCTTGCTAACAAGAGGATAAATCGGTTCTTACTCTCAACCAGATGACCCTCAAGCTATCTCAGGTTAATACACCTCATTGTTTCTGAAACTTCTCCTGCCTGAAGCCTCAGTATATACAATCCTAACGGCAAGTCGCTCATTACATGCGCTGCTGAATGCTCTCCTGGTGGCAGACTGGAGTTGATCAGCTTATGAATCAATCTGCCTGTGATGTCGTACAGGCAGAGCTGGACATCCATGCAATCTAAAAGGTTGAATGATACGTTGATCGTGCCTGCAAAGGGATTCGGCCAGCAATCGAGTCCCAGATCGGTGGATGCTCCGCTCTCGGAAAAAAGCCCTGTTGAACCTTCTGTAGGATCCACCAGCTCTATGTCATCCAGCCCGATCCGACCTCTCTCTGATCCGAAGTCCGAACCGAATTCAAACCTTACCGCTTCGATGTGTACAAGATCAATTCCGGATCCATTGGTCAGAAAATCTGCGAGTCTCAATCTTATTGTACAGAACTCGTTCGCCCAGCCAGCTCCGGAGCCGTATCCAGTTCGTTGATATGGGCATGTGACACCACCGTAATTGTCTGTACTGATTGTTGAAGAGGCACCGTACTGATCTCTCAGCGTTATCGCAAAGGACAGACCGTCATCAAGTGAAATAGTGTTAGGGTGCCGGGTTCCCTGACAAGCACGGAATGAGAGGTCGCGGTATTCCGTGAAATCACTCAGAGCGGGCACAATTGACTGCTCGTAATAGGTCGTTTCACCGAATGTCCAATCTAAAACTACACAATGCGGTGAGTCGTCGAATCGTGATCTGGTCATTCCATTTGATTGCTGGGTTCCGGTCCAGTCGAATGAGTCGTCAAAGTCCTGCATGAGAACTTCTGCAATATTCGAGACCGTATACGTCACAGCACCACCTGAACTGCTCAGTCCCAGTTGAGGGTTTGATTCGTAATTGTCTATTACAGCTTTGCCGGCGCCTTCCTCAGCATCACGATATTCATTCGAAATCACGACGGTGTCCGGGATTCCTATAGGGTGGATATCGTCATACATACGCTGAAGGTAATCCATTCCCGCAGGATTATCTTTCGTATAGTACTCCACAAGTGGCAGCAGGTAGCCCCGCATGAGCGTATTCGTGACAGCCCTGCCGATCTGGTCAGGACCATCCGCCCAACCGGGATAGGTGGATGTGCAGAAATCCCAGTGTCCCGCACCATGAACGTACGTTAGTTGTCGATTGCCTGTGGATCGCTCGAATATTGCCATTGACTGAACGTAGAAATCCTCCGGAGCACTCGAGCAATCCCCGTCTGCCCCTCCAAGGAACATGTGAAAGTCAACATCGTATGGATCCACCATGTCTGCTGACCAGAAACTGACAGGGGGCAGGCAGCAGATCAGAGAGTAGTCTTCCTCATCGAAATGCCAGGGGAAATAGTCACCATTACATATTCCTGTATAGGCTCGAACTACACCTTCTCCGCCTGTGCTGTGACCGATGGATACTATGTTATGCTGATCAAGATGACCATTCAATACTCCTCCAGCAATGGTATCCTGATATCCGATCACAAAATCTATGTTGTCTATCGTGGAGATCGCAGCAGACATGGTTGCATCGGGGTCGCCGCCGCCTGTGTCATTCGTGTGTACAACCACGATATAACCGTAGGACGCAAGGTGATTACCGATGTGATCGTACTCATCATAGAAGAGACACCATCCATGACTCACCACTACGAGCGGAAGCTGCCCCATTCCTGCGATGTCCGACGGATAAAAGAGTCGCTGTGTAAGAAAACCTCCCCCTGAATATTCAGTTATGGTTACATTCAGTGGACCAGTATCGCATGCATCGTGCAAGGAGTAGAACCCAGCTTCCTGATCACTGAATCCATCTATCAGATCGCCGGCGTTCAGGAGACCGTTTTGATCCAGGTCGAGCACTGCGTCGTACCCGACGCCCAGCCCGTATTCTTCCTGACTTACAAGGACAAAGGGACCGGCTACGAGAAAGGTGTTCTCCTGAATTGTAGAATCCTGGCAAGTAACGGTCTGAAATCCTCCGGGGCGTACATCGACGAGAGTTGGACTGGTCAACCACTCACCAAGAAGCTTCGACTGGACTATGTAGATATCAAGGTCCTCACCAATCACCGAGGGATATTGCGAAGGGTCCACTGCAACATAGATGTCATTATCTTCGTTTATAGATCTGGTGATCTGGAAATACGGGTAGTCAGCAAGTTGTTTTCCCACCAGTTCCACCGGTATGAAATCCCACGCGGAAACACCAACACAGAAAAGCAGGAGCACGACAGTAAGAAAAACAATTTTGTGAAGTGACATGATCGCTACCTTTCCCTTTAGATCATATGATTTCATAATAGCACTATGTCCTGAACTGACAATAGTACAGGCAGTCCGAATCAGGCATGTTAAAATCCCCATTCAATGTTTGTCAGACGACCGTCCGGTCACCGGGACCCTGCTCTGCTGGAAGCGTCAGATATCAATCGCCTCCGACAATTACTCCCCGGGCACACAATCCATTCCGTGCAGCTACACAGAAGTAAATTCCGGGCGAGAGATCCTCGAACCGGACATGATGTATACCAGCGGAGAAATTCTCTTCCGGAATCTCCTCAATCAGCCTTCCGGACAAGTCCAGAAGCCTCAGTGTCATGATGATGTCCATGCGTAGATCAAGTCTGAATTCCAGAGCACATAATGATGGATTGCTTACTGGGGTCAGCGTACATCCCGCGAAGCTGGCGGGATCGGATGGCGTGATACCGCCCATGTTGACGCAGTATCTGTGGATCATTTCAATTTCCGGATCGCTGAAGTAGAATCGGCACCCGTCCCAGGAAGCTACTCCTACAGCGCTTTCGTACTCTCCGTATTCGAGGGGCATAAATGAGGTAGGGCCGTAGTATATCCTCACTGGAGAAATAGAATCCTCGCAGGCCACAGCGATCTGGTCATATTCGATCGGTCCGGAAATGTCATGTACTTCAGGACAGTCCTCAATGGCAAGGAATACTTCCAAAGGATATGAGCCTATCGGAGTCTGAACAACATAAATCGTTGTACTGGAGCCATCCATTATGTACATGTCATCATCCCATAAACCGCGTGCAAGCCCTGTAATACTCTGAGGGCCACTGTCCGAGAGATCGTAAACCGCCAGCTCATTGCCCTGCACGTCTATCTTGTGGACTATTCCGGTTCCACTCTCAGCGAACCAGAGAGTATCTCCGTACGATGTCAGGCCCACAGGGGAATTAGGGGTTTCTGGAATTGATATGGTGTCCAGCACGGTGCCATTGTATTGATTCATCCTGTACAAAATTCCAGACAGTGAATCCAGAGCAAAGAGATCGCCGTTGAATGTCAAACCGCTTATGTAAGGGGACGGTGAGGGAAAGCTGAACTCTATGTATTGCCCGAACGAAGGTATGGTTGAAACAAGCAACACAACCAGAATATAAACCTTCATGCTATACATCCTTTCGGAACGCAATGTAAACTACCTAATTATGACAATATCTGGAGATGCTAAATCATGTCAAGTAACCAATTGGAAATTAACTCCATCCGTTAACGAAATGTATTAAGAACAACGTACTCAGGCTGCAGTATCAGCCAGATCATCCTAAGACTCCGTTACCTGATTATCTCTGATCTGTTTTGCAGAGAAACATGTAACCGTACTGCTTGGTCCAAGCCAATTAGAGATCACCGCTCAGGACCTGGAAGATCCTGCTGATCGTTCAGGGCTTGTGAATCCTCTAACGGACAAACCGATTGTATTTGAATCACAAGTGCGTGTAGACCAGGTTCGGGTAAGTCCCAAAGCTGGATTGCTATTTGACATTCCTCGACTGACATCTTTATCACAATTGCGGAATTGAAGGGGTATTCTGATAAAGCAGTTTGTCATCACCTAGCTCATTTTATATAGGTTTAGTATACTATTGGTGGAACTAAGATCTTTTTCAGAAGCCTTTTTCAAATGATAGGAGGCAGCAATGTACAGTACTCTACTCAGTCTGTTGATTCTAGCCTTAACAGGTTTATTCGGTGAAGCAGCAGCTTTCGATCCCGGTTCCTACGACAATTGGAACTTTGATATCCTCGATACTGGTATTGAACCTACCGATCCTTCAATCCGGATCGATTCTCAGGGTTATCCTCACATCGCATATCTTCGCCAGGATCGTTCTACGCGCTCCACGAGAATTACATATGCATATTACAGCGGTTCGAGCTGGGAATTCAGAACAGTGTTGGAGAATTATTCGATTAAGTACTGTTTTCTCGCCCTGGATGGTAATGATGATCCATGCATTGTTTTCCAGTCAGGTTCTCGCCCATACACTATCAGTTATGCAACACCGGTTCCCGGTGGGGGCTGGTCTATTGTCGAAATCGCGTCATCGGCAAATAACGGCTATCTGAAAGCCCTGGATTCGGAATCCAACGGTAATTCGCACGTGATTTACTACGATGCTTGCTCGGGTTCCAGTGAGAAAGACCTGCACCACCTCTTTTTCAACGGCTCAGCATGGGTGAACGAGATTGTATGGTGGTTTGGCGACGGGGCAGGCTGCTTCGGAGTTTCACAGGCGCTAACCTCACAGAATGAACCTTGCCTTGCTCATTACAACGCTTGGTGGGGTTTCATCGATTCCAAAAATTCGTGGGTCAGGCCATGCTATACGGTTCGTTCCGGTGGCAGCTGGTCGTATGAGTACCTGGGTGACTACTGGGGCGATCAGACGGATATCGCACTTACTACGGGGGATTTGCCTCGGATCGTGTTTCAGGATGGTTCCGAACTTTGCTTCGCATCCTCAAACGGTTCAACATGGCAGATAACGAATGTAGATCCCGCACATGAGGCAAGTGAATACTGTGCCATAGCCTCTGACGGATCCGATACGCCTCCAATAGCATATCATGATTCAGTTAATGACGACCTCAGGTATGCCTGGAGCAGTGGATCATCCTGGAATACCACGCTCCTTGATTCGGATGGTGAGGTGGGAATAGCTCCGGATATTGCTGTTGATGGTAACGGTAACCCCTTCATCATCTATAATGATGTTACAAATCATCAGCTCAAGCTTGCGTGGTTTGGCGATCCCACCGGTGTAAACAGTCACGAGTCCGGAGGGGTTCAGAATCTGTCAATCCATGGTGTTACACCTAACCCAGCAAGAAATTTCCTGAGTATTACCGTATCTCTTTCGATTCAGACTGAAGTTAGTGTATCAATATTTGATCTAAGCGGGAGACTCGTGAGGAGAGCACCCATAGCTATCTGCGAGGAAGGTGTCTCAGAACTTTCATTAGATATCACCGGTCTGGAACGCGGAGTGTATTTCGTTCAGGCCAGTGACGGACAGTTGAGTAAAGCAGTCGAGGTTACTGTTCTTCCATAGGACAGTTTACTGTAAACAGTGATTGTAATAGCATTAGATTTATTGTGAGCTCTAATTTGTAGGATGTCTGGATCATAGACATAGAGTGAACCAGTTGTTTGGATACAAGAATATCAGTGAGGAGGGCAGGCTCATTGAAATTGATTATTCAGCGCAAGGTGCCACTGATGCAAATCAGGATGTATACCTGTTCCGAACTGCTATACCGGAATAGAAAATAGTTTGATCTACTCGATCACCACAAAGCGTTGAATTGCAGAGAAGCTCCCCGATTCCATTCTTACGAAATAGACTCCCGATTGAAGACCACCGACTGTTGTTTCATGGATACCGGAATCATAAGGTCCGGAAACCGGAGTATAAATTAAGCGACCGGAGATATCGAATATATTCAGTTCAACGTACTCAGTTTCAGGGAGCGAGAAATGCATCTGAACAGGGGAGGATGATGGATTTGGTGTTATCCTTATCAGCGAGTAATCGTAGACAACCTCCTCTTCCTGTTCCTCTGAGATCACATCAATACTCCCGAAATAGGGATCGAAATTGTGAGCCCAGACAGTCAGACTGATTTCACCCTGGGTTTCTGGATTGACCCATAGAGACAATCGTCCAATTATGTCAGTATAGCCGACTTCGTAGACTTCTCCAGTCTGCCATGAGCCCTTCTGGAGACATACTCTTGCGCCCTCGACGGGCATTCCCCCCGACGATGAGACATCGACAGAAATCAAGCAGGGTCCCTCAATGCTGGAAGGGTGTTCCACTACCAGCGGGACACTCGGTACCGTCCACATCGGCAGCTCGGGGTCTCCGAACAGGTTGTTGCCCTGCACAATGCAACCTGATATTTCACTCGATGGAGGGCACAGATAATCCAGCGCCAGACCATGAGCAATACCTAGTTCGTGAAATCCATCAACGAGGCAGGCAGAATAGAATCTATAACAGATGGGGTAACTGAATGAAGCGAATACAGGTCGTGCGTTCATGCAGGCAAACCCTCCGCCATCCGGGGAGTTCAGCCAGGCATCCGCGCAGCAGGTCAGGGTGTCAAAGCCTCCTATGCTGCAGGCGATCGAATTCCAGATTGCAACATTTCCCGTGTTTGAGATGTTCTGCAGCTCCATGATGTCGTCCACAGTGAATAGATCTCCGTATGCAGTGTACATGCAATCAAAACCACCATGGTTGGCATGAAAAACCTGATGGGGACCATTATTAATCATGGCGATAGTGATCTCTGTGGAATTGTTCCCCCACGATTCGTAGCACTTCTCTTCCCACCATGTGTCAGGTACAAATGTGGAGATCGACTCTGCGTACACGCTCCCGGGGTTGCTGCCTGGTTGCAGAAAGCCTGTTGTATAACCGAATCGCATTTCCTCGGGCCATCCGCCGAAGTAATCAAGCAAAGGAACCTCCTGAACGTGTTCATAGATCAAAACCTTGTCCACAAAGAGCAGCGCTTCCTCCAGGCTGTTCACGGATGCCCTGCCGACCCAGAGATCGGGATGCCACTCCACATCATCTTCCCATTCGCCCCAGCGTCCGTTGCCATTGCTGTCCCACATGTCGAAACCAGGTTCAGTGTCGTTGTTGTCAGCATAGTACAGATCCGAGGGAAGTGGGACGAAACTTGGAATATTATCAGGATAGGTGAACCTTGCTTCGAAAACATCGTTATCACCTGCGAGAAGCACGAAGTCGACCCCCTCTTCTCTGCAGTCTGTCAAAAAGGCACGTACGCTCTGCTGGAGGTCAAGGCATGGGTAATTGCTCTGAACCCAATCCGTCGTGAAGACCCCGGCAGGGATGCCCTTGGCTGTTTTCCAGTCTGCCAGCTCCTGCATCGGAAACAGGTATTCGGGAGTCGTGATCACCACGTACTGCCCGTATTCCAATTGCCTTGGTTCAACTATAACCGCGCCCGAGTAGCCTATATCTACCGGGTTGACTACCATTGAGTACAGAATATCGCGGGCTCTGTCTTCGCTCCACTGTGTTCTTTTGCGAATAGTTGGCTGGTTGTAATCTAATCCGTATTCGACAACGACCTCCGCTGCGCGTAGAACTCGCAGTTGTCCTGTAGCCGGGTTCCACTGAACTGGTCTTATCCAGATGCTTGCCAGAGGCATCCCCCAGAGTACTCCTGATTGCCACAGATCGAGCATGTTCCCGGGATAGAACGAATTCGATGTATAAATATGCTCGTCCGGTCTGGCGGAAGCTGTTTCAGAGCCAATAGAACATATTACCGGAATGACCGGGGCAACCGTGTATGTACCGGGGAGGGTATCATATATGCAGTTACGAACAGTTACTTGTTCAG
>JAIOQY010000096.1 GCA_021108435.1 Candidatus Aegiribacteria sp. | reverse complement strand
ATCGAACCATACGATTCATGAACGAATATCTGCAAATCGCTCTTACCAAGTCTTGAAGCAACTGTTTCCGCACCTGCAAGGAAACGCTCCGGATTATCGGATGATCCTTTGAGAGGCGTGAATTCACCGGAGGTGTTCTTCATCATGAAGGATACATCGCCGAGATTGTAGATCTCTGCACGGTTGCGCACCCATTCCATGCTTTCACGACATGTTACTGGAAATTTCCACCCGCACGGAATATGCCCTGGACATATTGCGAAATCCTTCCATGAAACATCGATTGTTTTCACGGAGATGCTTTTTTCCGGGTTTTCTTTTGTCAAAAGCATGAAGCCGTTTACTCTTGTGAACCCCTGTGATTCCGATATTATGATGCTCTCGGAATTAAGGAAATATGTGGAGAACTCCACACACCTTGCCTCTCCGGTTCTGATTTTCTCCTTCGCTATTTCAAGAGCGGCATCCGCCAGCAGCCTTCCATAGCCTTTTCCCCTGTAATCAACATGAACGCGGAGACCTTCAAACCAGAGGACACGATCAGGCATCAGAGTTATTCGAAAAGTTCCAATGCCTCTCTCATCAAGCAGCCCTATATAAAAACCGTCATCCTCCATCCACGATGGTGCAAGTCTCTCAAGGTAATCATCTCCCTCCCACGTAGTTCTGGATATGGAAGCGATATCATTCATATCGCTGAAGCATACCGGTCTGATGATTAATTCAGACAAAATATCTCCTCAGAATTAGGATTTCAATCCTTTTCGTTATATTACAGCCTTCTGAGCTTATTCAAAACAATAAATACTGCACAGCAGATGATGGAACGGATAGAAACAAATGTCAAGAAAATACTCAATTGCGAAAGTTCGCAATATTGGAATCATGGCTCATATTGATGCCGGAAAAACAACTGTTTCCGAAAGAATCCTCTACTATACAGGCAAACTGCACCGCATGGGGGAAGTACATGACGGCGGAGCGGTAATGGACTGGATGGAACAGGAGCAGGAGCGGGGTATAACAATTACCAGTGCTGCAACTGCAACTGAGTGGCGTGACCACATGGTAAACCTTATCGACACACCCGGACATGTGGACTTTACCGTTGAAGTTGAAAGAAGTCTGAGAGTTCTCGACGGTGTTATCGCGCTTTTCTGTGCGGTTGGCGGAGTCGAACCTCAGTCTGAAACTGTCTGGAGACAGGCTGATAAATATTCCGTGCCAAGGATAGCCTTCGTAAACAAGATGGACAGGCTGGGAGCGGATTTCTTCGGAGTAGTTGAATCGATTCAGAAACAGCTTGGAGCGAATGCTGTTCCAGTTGTAATTCCAATTGGATCAGAGGACAAATTCAGGGGGATAGTGGATCTGGTTGATAACTGCGCAGTGTATTACGACAAATCCGACCTTGGAATGACCTGGCATGAGGAACCGATTCCGGAGGACATGATCGCGGAAGCAGAAAAATGGAGACAAAATCTTATTGAGAAAATCAGTGAGGTTGACGAACCTCTTTTTGAAAAATACTGCCAGGGGGGTTCCATCACATCTGAGGAGCTCAGCCTGGCCATCAGAAAAGCAACTCACTCCCACATCATCTGCCCTGTACTTGGCGGGAGTGCTTACAGAAATATGGGTATTCAGAGGCTTCTGGACGCTGTTATCGCATATCTTCCGAGTCCTCTTGATCTCCCTCCTGTCAGCGGTCACTGCATTGACGGCTCTCCCATTGAAAGAACACCCATGGATGAGGGAAGACTTGCAGCCCTTGCTTTCAAAGTCGTGACAGACCGTCATGTAGGAAAACTTATTTACCTTAGAGTCTATTCCGGAACACTTGAATCAGGCTCCTATGTCTACAATTCATCCATAAAAAAGACTCAGCGAGTTGGAAGAATCCTCAGGATGCACGCCAACAAAAGAGAATCCGTAGATGCTCTCTATACCGGAGAAATCGGTGCTGTGATAGGCCTTCCGGATTCATCAACCGGAGATACCATCTGCTGCAAGGATAATCCGATCATTCTCGAAGCAATTGAATTTCCAGCTCCTGTCCTCAGTGCAGCTGTCATGCTTGAGCGTTTAAGCGACAGAGACAGGCTTTCCAGGGCTCTGGTGAAGCTTGCGGAGGAAGATCCGACCTTTACTGTATCAACTGACTCGGAGACCTCAGAAACAGTTATTTCGGGCATGGGAGAGCTTCATCTCGAGATTCTTCTGGACCGCCTGAAACGGGAATTCGATGTTAATGTTAATACTTCTCCCCCAAGGGTCGCATACAGAGAAACCATCACTTCATCAGTTGACATCAACGAGAAACTAGTAAAGCAGAGCGGTGGAAAAGGACAGTACGCTCATGTAATAATGACGCTCAAACCCATGCCTGCCGGACATGGATTCGATTTCAGGAATAAAATCACCGGAGGCAGTATTCCCCGCGAATTCATTCCAGCTGTAGAAAAGGGAATCGTTGACGCCATGAAGAAAGGTGTTCTGGCGGATTTCCCTGTTGTGGATGTCAGAGTCACTCTTCGAGACGGTACTTTCCATGCAGTTGATTCATCGGAAATGGCTTTCAGAAGATGTGCATCCTCTGCATTCAAAAAAGCATTCATGAAAGGCAGTCCACACCTGCTGGAACCTATAATGAGTGTAGTCATAACAACACCGGAAGAGTATTCGGGAAGTGTTACGGGAAGTGTTTATGAAAAGCGTGGAAACATAAAAGCTCTGGATATACAGGGAAACGCTCAAGTTATCAAAGCTCTGATACCTCTGTCCAACATGTTTGGCTATGCTACCGATCTTAGAAACATGAGCCAGGGCAGAGCATCATTCACGATGCATTTTGAACATTACGAAGCTGTTCCTTTCTCTATTGCGGAAGAAGTGCTCAAGGAATTGAAAGCACGTAAGGTTCAATGATTCAGGATTTTATTTAATTCTTAATTCCATTTTTTCTATTAATCGCTTCAATGCGCGGGCGCGATGGCTGATGCGGTGTTTTTCCTCTGGAGAACACTGTGCAAATGTACTGTCCAACTCATCCGGAAGGAAAACCGGATCGTATCCAAATCCTCCGTCTCCATCTGCTTCTTCCATGATTACGCCCTGCACTTCACCAATCTCACACAGTTCCTCACCTGATGGAGAAACAAATGCAGCAGCGGTTCTGAATGATGCCTTCCTGTTTATTTCGCACAGCATTGTCCGAAGAAGTTTCTGAACATTGTCTTCGTAGGTGCACTCAGAACCGCAGAACCGGGCAGCGTATATTCCAGGGGCTCCTCCAAGCACATCCACGAACAATCCGGTGTCATCCGCAATGGATGCTTCTCCAGTTCTCTCTGCGACATCTCTCGCCTTAAGCAGTGCGTTCTCTTCAAGAGTTGTTCCGGTTTCCTCAACCGACCAGTTCGGCAAAATCTCCAGTATGGATACTACTTCAAACGGCAGGTCCTCAAGAAGAGATCTCAGTTCACGGAGTTTATCGTGATTTCCAGAAGCCAGTACAAGCTTTTTCACTCAGAAGTCGCTTCCCTCTGCAGCGGTACTACAAATTCCATTATGGCATTCACCGCTTTCTCAGTCATACTTTTAACAGTCTCCATCGGAACCGTACCACCCTCAGCCGATGCCTGCAGCTCGACCAGTTCTCCGGTTTCTGCAACAACCACATTCATGTCCATGATAGCGGCTGAATCCTCTTCGTAACACAGATCAAGAAGAACGCGGTCATCAATAAAACCCAGACTAAGAGCGCTCACAAATCCTTGGAAGGGATCATCCTTCATCTTGCGCTCTACAATCTGGCGTTTGATAGCAAGACGAAGAGCCACCGCTCCACCAACTATGGATGCTACTCTCGTGCCTCCATCAGCCACAAGAACATCACAGTCAACAGTTATTGTTCGCTCACCAAGCCGCGCAAGATCAACTGACTGACGAAGACTTCGGCCTATCAGCCGCTGAATCTCCTGGGTTCTTCCCTGTACAACTGATCCGCGGTCTCTTCTAATCCTGCGATTACCGCTTCCAGGCAGCATTCCATACTCAGCTGTTATCCATCCGGTGCCCTTACCGGTCAGAAAAAAGGGAACTCTGTATTCAACCGAAGCCGAGCAAAGGACCATTGTTTCTCCCCATTTGATGAGAGCACTGCCTTCGGGAGAAGGCTGGTAGCCTGTTTCAATTTCGATCTCTCTCAGTTCGCTATCTTCTCGTCCATCTATTCGCATTAAATTCCTATCGTCTGTTCCCTATCTGTTAATCCCCAACTTCAACCTGGGTAACCAGAGGTATTGTTCTTCCAAGAAATCGCTGTGCTATCTCCTGAAATTTCAACGGTATATCGCTCACGTAGAAATAATTGTCTCCTGGATCAGTGTTTGATCTCAACTCTCCGTCATCCAGGATCTTACCAACCGAAGCAGCTGTGGATTCGGCCGAGTCAACCAGAGTAATATCATCTCCAAGAATACTTGAAAGCGCTTTCTTCAGCAGCGGGTAATGAGTGCAGCCGAGAACCAGAGTATCAATTCCTTCATGAATTAAAGGTCCGGTGTATTCCTCAAGGACCAGCCCTGTTATCCTGTGGTCAAGCCAGCCCTCTTCGACCAGAGATACAAGCAGCGGAGTTGGCTGGGCTATTACTCTCCTTACTGAATCGAAAGATTTCAGCGCTTTCTGGTAAGCACCGCTTGAAATAGTGCCCAGAGTTCCAATTACCCCTACAACTCCCGATCTAGTTACCTCTGATGCCGCTCTTGCTCCGGGTTCAATGACTCCTATAACAGGAACATCGGCGAATTCACTCAATGCCGGGAGACTGACTGAAGAAGCAGTATTGCAGGCAGCAACCAGGAGCTTTACATCCTTCCCGAGAAGAAACTTCGCAGCTTCAAGCGAGAAGCGGATTACGGTTTCGGGGGATTTCGATCCGTAAGGTACTCGAGCCGTATCTCCGAAGTAGACTACTGATTCATCAGGAAGAAGGTCGTTTATCGCCCTTACTACTGTAAGCCCGCCAACTCCCGAGTCGAAAACTCCAATTTTCCCGGAATTCACTGTCTGAATACTCCTTTTACTCCCCGGAGAGGCATACCCTCCGGATATGCTGAAAGTATGTTACCTGCCATAAGTGGAAAAAGACGTGTAAAACAGATGAATCTGCTTTCAATTGTAAGTTTCAAGCCGTTGAGATCAGCTTCAGACGGCAGATCAACATAGATTGTATCGAGTTTCGTGAAGACATAAACCTGATCGACAATCTCGCCTTCCATTCCGGATTCTTCAGCCCACCTTCTTATCAGAAACTGAGCTTCAAGTGGTTTGTAAGCCGGAATAGGAGCAGTAGGCAGGGAATCAATCACAACTTCCGACGATTCCGTTACATAAATAGAACACGGTGTCAGTGGCCAGGATGCTTCAGGTCCTTCGGGAAGCTCTTCTATCTCAGGTAATGTGAATCTATCCCCATCATCCCAGAGACTGTCGGGAATGATTGAATATTCTTCATCTTGAACTTCGTCGATATCAACCTGCTGTGTTCCGATCGATTTGTTTATCATCTTCATTCCGAAAGCCAGTATAACGGAGAGCAGTATAATTGCACCTGCAAGAATCCCAAGGCGAATCAGAATGAATCTTCTGTCTGGACTATTCAATCTGAACATATGCATCCCTTCATTACTGTTCCTCTGCAAAATTCAGGACAGCATCTACAATAGCCTCCGCCGCGGCAAGACGGAAGTCCAGTGTTTTCAGTGTCCGTTCCTCCTGCGGATTTGAAATAAACGCAACTTCCACCAGTACAGAAGGCATGAGAGCACCCCTGAGAACATAGAAACCAGCCTGTTTTACGCCGCGGTTAGTGTTGGACGGAAACTTATCCTGCAAACTCTCTTGAATTGCCACTGCCAGGGAACTGCTCCTTTCCAGGTATATGTTCTGTGCAATATCCGCGAGAAGAAAAGAAAGAGGATCATCGAAAACATGATCATTGGTATCATCGTATTCCACCACACTGTTTTCAAGCATCTCTACAGCTCTGCTGTCATCAGTCCTTGCGCGGGATAAAAAGAATGTCTCGAAACCGTTTGCCGATGCCCTTGTGCATGCGTTGCAATGAATTGAGATAAATAGGTCTGCTCTTCTTTCGTTGGCCAGCCGGGTTCTCGCGCCCAGCGACATATAGCAATCCGTGTTTCTGGTAACAATAACGTCCAGTTCCGGTCTGTGGATATTCAGAATGTCACGTACAAGCAGAGCTATTTCAAGAGTTCTGTCTTTTTCATAAGTGCCGTCCGGACCAACTGCTCCCGGATCTCTTCCACCATGTCCGGGATCGATTACAACACAGTCAAAATCATTCAACCACGGTGATTGCTGCCCCAGTTCAAGTGCGGCGATAGTACTGGAATCAGAATACTGCGGGTCGAACAACCCATAATCCGGTTCATCTGGAGGACCGTTCCAGGTCAGCTCTGGAAACAGAAGAGGTTCGGCTGCCCTGAAGAAAAGCAGCATTGTCAGGCTGTCCTCCGAAAGTGAGTACTCAAGTGAATCCACAGCATCAGTGAGTTCAACGGAAAAACCGCATGAGTCCGTATCAAGCTCCCAGCCAAGCACCCAGAATGGAAGATATGCTTCAGGAAGAAAAACTTTGTCTCCCGGTCTTACACTCACTGAATAGCCGGTAACATTAACACTGTCGGCAATGGGTTCACTGGAAGTGAGCTCCATCAGCATACCGTCAAACCTTGGTATTATTCTTGTTTCAACTGCTCCGGTAAGAACTGCCGCAGCAAATAGAAGCTGAATGCTACTCATACCCTCTCGACTCCCGCTTGATTGCTCTCCTTAGATTCAGATCCGCATCTTTTTTAGCCAGCTCAGCGCGCTTGTCGTACTGTTTTTTCCCTCGACAGAAACCAAGCTCGATTTTGGCTTTTCCATCTGAAAGATGAACATCGAGTGGAATCAGTGTATAACCTTTTTCCTGAACCATTCTCCTGATTTTCCTCAACTGAGATGCATGAGCCAGTAATTTGCGTCTGCGGTACGGTTCATGATTATCTCTTGCTTCGGGATACTCAGCAATATGCATGTGATGAACCCACAATTCGAAGTTATCATCAAAAGAGGCATACGCTCCACTGAGGCTGACCTTCCCCGCACGTATGGATTTTATCTCTGATCCAACAAGAACCAGACCAACTTCCAGAGTACTGAGAATTGAATACTCATGTCTGGCTTTTCTGTTTCTTGCCATGACTTTACTCTTTTCGCTCATCTGATTCTCCTTTCAACAGTGAAATATAATACAGGATGCAACCGTGTTAGTGAACATTGACTTTCTTCAGGATTATTCCTAGTATCGCCGAGCATCAAAGCCGAAGTGGCGGAATTGGCAGACGCGCCAGGTTCAGGACCTGGTGAGGATTTTTCCTCGTGGGGGTTCAAGTCCCCCCTTCGGCACCAGAAAAGGGGCATCCGCTTCATCGGGTGTCCCTTTATCAATTACCTGCATATCGCCTCTATACCATTATTTATAACAAGAATACAACATTGTTATTCGTAATGTAAATAGTTACATTCAGTATATGAACGGAGTGTATACTGATCATGAAGAATTCAGTGTTACTTCTGATTGTCTTTTGCGGCTTACTTTCTGCGGATACCCTTCTTGTTCCCTCTGAATACCCTTCCATTCAGAGCGCTATCAGTGCTTCACAGGACGGTGATACAGTGCTTGTGTCCCCCGGTGAATATGGAGGACCCATAGGCTTCCAGGGGAAGAACATTGTTGTGATGAGTACATCTGGTCCCGAAAACACTCTCATTCGAACCTTCATGGACTTCCACTGCGTGATGTTCACAGGAGGTGAGGACAGCACCGCTGTACTTGAGGGCTTTACATTAAGGAACCAGATCTCCGATGGAACAACGTCGGGAAAACAAGAAGTTGTTGATTATGGCGGTGGACTTTACATCACAAACTCTTCTCCGACAATTCGGAATAATATCATCAAGGACTGCCTTGCTAAAACCGGAGCAGGAGTATACTTAGAGAATTCATCCATGTTCATGACAGACTGTACTGTCTACAATAATAATACATGGGTATATGGTGGCGGGCTCTTCATAGGAAGCTCTGATGAGAATGACCCTCCATGTATTATTGACTGCACAATTACGAACAATGAAGCTCAGTATGGTGGTGGATTTTATATCTGGGGTGATACAGCAATGGTTATCAACAATAATATCAGCGATAATTATTCTGATCAT
>JAIOQY010000095.1 GCA_021108435.1 Candidatus Aegiribacteria sp. | reverse complement strand
GATTACATAAATTGATGATAATGGTTATATTTCGGACCTGACCCCACCTTCTTAGCTTGAGGAGAGGATAGATGCAGATAAGAAGAATCCTGTTGCTTTGTTTATTGATATTGCTGACCTCGCTTTCATCAGCTCAGGTTGAACCTGAAGTGCAGTGGACAAGAATCTTCGGGGGAGGCATCTATGAATTCGGGCGATGCGTTCAGCAGACAGCAGATGGCGGATACATCATTGTCGGCGATACGGATTCCTTCGGAGCAGGCAACTTCGATGTCTGGCTCATCAAAACTGACAGCAACGGAGATACACTCTGGACAGAAACCATCGGAGGCAACGGAGAGGATCGCGGATTCTCTGTAGAGCAGACCACTGACGGCGGATACATCATTACCGGTATGACCAGTTCCTATGGAGCAGGCGGTTTTGATATATGGCTCATCAGAACCGACAGTGCAGGCAGTACTCTATGGACAAAGACATTCGGCGGATCATTCTGGGACTGGGCTGCAGAGGTTCAGCAGACCGCGGACGGCGGATACATAATTACCGGTATGACGGAATCCTATGGCGCTGGAGGCTGGGATGTCTGGCTGATAAAAACGGATTCCAACGGAAATTCTGAATGGACAAGAACATTCGGAGCAGAGGATTACGATAATGGTATGTCCGTTCGGCAGACCGCTGACGGCGGTTACATCGTTCTCGCCGACACCTATTCCTACGGGGCGGGAAGCAGTGATTTCTGGCTGATCAAAACCAACAGCACCGGTATTTCATCATGGACGAAAACCTTAGGAGGAACTGGCACCGAGCGCAGTCATTCTGTTCGGCAGACCACCGATGACGGCTACATCATCGTGGGTGATACCAGATCCTTCGGTTCTGGCGATTATGATGTCTGGCTGGTGAAAACTGACAGCGATGGCGAAAGTGTATGGACGAGAACTTTCGGCGGGGCCTACGAAGACTGTGGCTGTTCAGTTCAGCAGATCAGTGATGGCGGGTATATCGTCGCCGGTTATACTGAATCCTTTGGAGCAGGCAATTTTGATGTCTGGGTGATAAGAACAGATGACAATGGTGATACCGCATGGTCAATGACTGTCGGAGAGGATGATCTTGATCAGGGCAGATCGGTAGATTTGACCACGGATGGCGGCTTCATCATTGCCGGAACTACGTATGATTATTATGCGGGCGAATACAATATCTATCTGATAAAGCTGAGTTCGGAAACCTCGATCTCACAGCCCCAATCCGGTACGATTCCTGAATTATCCGGGATTCACATTTATCCCAATCCATTCAGTTATTTAACAACCATTGCTTTTGATGTTCCATCAGGGACTGATGGAGCAGTATCTCTCTCAATCTATGATATCTCCGGCAGAATAGTTACGACTCTTATTGATAAACCAATGAGCTCCGGGTCTTATTCTATGGTCTGGAACGGGACTGATGACGGTGGGCGCCATGCTTGCCCGGGGGTGTATTTCTGCAGGATTGAAGGATCCTCATTCAGCTGTACAAAAAGGATGATGATGCTGAATATCTAACCAGGATATCTCACTGGAAATTCCAGACAAACAAGACCTGATCAATTCATATTATAGAAATCTGTTCTTTATATTCGCAATGGCATCTTCGCATACTTTGACCAGTGTATATTTGGTTGGTGCAGTAGTCAGCAGGGGATGCGTCCCGGTCTGAAAGGATATAAGCTCGTAAACTGTAACGTATTTCTGAATTGCGAGACTGATTATATTTATCATCTCCCCCACGGATTTGCCGCCGTAGATCTCTCCTCCGATTATCTGCCCGTTTTCAGGAGAAACGATCATCTTGATCTTGATCTTCTTTGCCCCCGGAAGTGAACCTGGATGACGGTCAACATCTTCGAATCTTCCAATAACATAATCCACGTTCGCTTCCCTGGCTGTCTGTTCAATTGCTCCAGCAGAAGCAAATACATACCCGTCAAGTTCTGTTGAAAATACTGACAATATTCCTGCAAAGGAATGGAGCAGACTGATGCTGAAAAGGTTGTAACCCAATACTCTGGCCTCTGCTGTAGCCGTTGAGGCCAGCATTATATTATCCGTTCTGCCTGTTATGAAACCGGAAGCGTGGGCGCAATCTCCAACAGCGTATACGTCCTTTTCCTCTGTACGCATGTACCTGTCAACTCTGATTGTGCCGTTGCTGGTCAACTGAAGACCGGCATTGCCCGCAAGCTCGGTACGAGGTTTGTATCCGATTGCCGAGATAACTAGATCAGCCTTGATCGATCTACCGTCTTCCAGTATCACCGATTCAACTTTACCGCCGCTGCCCTGCAGCTCCTTAACAGTACAACCTGTTGATACATTCACTCCGGCATTTTTAAGATGTTCATCGGCAAGGGCCGCAAAATCTGCTGAAAAAGCGCGGAACAGGCAGTGGTTTTCCATTTCAACCAGTGTTACGTTTTTTTCCTTGTACTTTGCAAGTTGCTCAGCAACTTCGGCGCCTATGAACCCTCCTCCGATGACAACAATATTTTCTGCTGGTCCGATACGATCCATAAGCCCATTGATATAGCTGTAGCTTTTCTTGATGTATTCAACATTATCCAGATCGTAACCTCTGATAAACGTTGGTATAGTAGGAGTTGAACCGGTCGCAAATACAAGCTTGGCGTATGAAAAACGCTTTCCTGATCCGGTTTCAAGAGTCTTGCTACGGATATCAACACCGGTTACCGTATCGACGAGAACCTCACCGCCTGCTTTCACAAAGGGAGCAGGACCCATAAGATTTTGTGAAATATCATCAAGGTCATGGAAAATGTAGGGAATCCCACATGGAACAAGACCCTTTTCCTCTTCCATTATTATGAGAAAGGATTTCTCCGGATTCTGCTTTTTAGCGGTAACACCTGTAACTATTCCAGAAGGACCAGCTCCTATAATAACTACATCGTACGATTTCATGATATCTCCATCTAACAATTTGTATACAGAATAGTATGATTATAGCCAATTCGCGGAAGAAGGATCGGTTATCCGGGATTTCCCGCACAGACTCGGATGTGCGGCTCTCCCGCTTTCCGTCTGATAGGATAAAATACTTCAAGTACACAATAATGACCAATAGTAAAAACGGTCTACTCCTCATTACACAATCTCCGCTCATGATCAGCTGATAGGTTCTGTATCCGTTTCTGATAAACAGCAATCTGTAGTTATACATGTATTCGTCGAGCCACCAGATATTTGCCAATCCTGGCGTCTTTACAACATGGCGTTAGCACGCATATTTAATAACATCAACCGGGGAGGATGAAATGCATTTTCGAGTAATTCTGTTAATCTTTTGTCTGGCAGGTTTTTCATACGCTTCCTGGCTTTGTCCGGTTTACAGAGCGGACAGCAACGGTCTGATCGAAGGAGAATCATCTGAAAACCTTGCTGTACTGAAATCATGGTATGCAACAATCCAGCCTGTACTCATTAAGAATGAAACTTCGCCCATCCCTATGCGCTGGGATTATACAGTCTGCGAAACTCTTGTACTCACTCCACCTGTTTCAGGATGTGATATCCTTATATGTCTTGATCTGGGAGTAGTTCCGGAACTTACAAGGGAGCTGGAATTCTTCTGGGTCGACGGAGTTTTGATGGAACCCCGAAGCATGCTCGGGGGCTACCCCATCGATATAAATAACCCTGATAAAGCAACTGAATCGTACAATCCATCAGCTGATTCGGTCTTTCACATACACAGGTGCGGGGAAGCAGGCAGAGCGGTTACCAGCCACGGGCTGTGCCCTGAAGAGGTATACAGAACTCACTTCGATTCAGAGGATGACTTCCGGAGCGCGGTACCGGAAACCCGCCGATTCTATGCGGATATGTGGGAGATTCCATGTAATGGCGAAGAAGAGATCGTAATCCAGGTTACATATCTGATTCACGGGTGGACATATATCACCGGGTTTGAACCATTGCGGTTTTCTCTGTGCCAGCCGCTTCTATGGAATGGTACGTTAAATGATGGGCGTATAGTTTTTGAGCGTCCATGGGAGGATAGCCCCGAAATGTGGTTTGTTGAATTCGATGGATGTGAATTACTTGTAGATGATACTCACTGCTACGAGGTTGAGGTCAGTGATCTCAGTATTACCGAAGAAGAGACCATACCCTTCCTTCTGATCGAACCAGATCCGGCAACTCCATAAAACCGATTTAGATGATTATGCGGTGCTACCAGCCTCGGGCGCCGGTTTCAGCCAGAAGCTGCACCCAGGCGTACTTGTCGGTGTCGTTGTAGTTTCTCAATCCGAGCGTG
Source organism: Candidatus Aegiribacteria sp. (assembly GCA_021108435.1). NCBI lineage: Bacteria > Pseudomonadati > Candidatus Aegiribacteria > Candidatus Aegiribacteria sp. The sequence continues at coordinate 7,705 of JAIOQY010000095.1, read as the reverse complement.
GCAAGATATTCGAGGAAGGCAGGGTCTGATGATCCGTAGTATTCCTCGAATTCACCAAGAACCTCGGGAGAAACATCATGGAGCCAGTCGATGAGGATAAGACCGATTGTAGACCTGTTTGTATCCCATGCAGTGAAAAGGTGATGGTAGAATTCCGCCTGCTTCGTCTGGCTGCTCCCGCAGTACTCCGATCCGGACTGGTATCCTACTTCATTGAACCAGATTTCCCTTCCGGAGAAGAGAGTCCCAATCTGGGCGAAATGCGATTTCACGATATCGGGATCGAGAACGACAAATGCGGAAATCTGCGGATAGTAATTGAGCATCACTACATCGCTGTACTGGTTGATTTCCTGCACTCTGGCAAAGTCGCCGCCGAAAACACCATTCATTACCGTCACCTTCACTCCAACCGCGATATCCGGGTAATTGGCGGTGATATGATCGGACGCAGCCTGGAAAAAGGAGATGTACGCGGACCAGTCTGAATCATCGAGGTACAGATCCACTTCATTTCCCACGCTGATACATATTAGATCCACATTAGAGGGAATATTCTCAACTACCCAGTCGACCAGGTTGTTGAAAGCCTCGATCATCTCGGGAGAGTTCCAGTCATAGCCTTCCAGGTAATCGGGACAGGTTGCTGTAACAGTGTTTATAACGGCAAGACCGAGCATCAGGCTTATGCCGTTGTCGCCGTAGAATGAGGTCGCTCCGAATACGCCGCCCCAGGGATCCTGGTATACACCCTCCGATACTTCGATACAGTTCCATGGGATGTTGAGTTCAACAATCTGTACCCCTGCCTCCTGGGCAACAGCGAACGAGTTCTCGAATCCATTAACGCTTTCCGATATGGTTATTCCGAAGAGCCTGTCGCCACGAGGTTGTGGAGATACCGGACTCAGAATCTCGTATTCCCCGGCAGGTGAGGTCGGTGTATCACCGCAGCAAACCAATATGAACATTGGCAGTATTGCAGCGAGCAGGACAGCGCGTCTGTTCATTGCAGGAAACCTTCCATGGAATGGTCATTTATCAGTTTACAGAAACCGGTCTCTTCGCTATCGGTAAAATTCCGCCTCTCATAGTATTCAGATATCACTCTGCAACCATGTCGGTGGTTACATGCCGGATATCCGAAACACTGTCTGTACAGGTATCCACATAAATCCGGAAAATGAAGTTCGGGAAAGCTGCATCATATCCCCCTGCGGAATCGATCCATTCACTGAATTTACTTCCTCCTGAACCAATCCCTGCCAGAGATGGTATGACATTCGGCGAAGCTGTTACATCAAAGAAAATCCCGTTTTCGTATGAACCCGGAGTTCCATTACTCGTGTAGTTGTAATACCTGTCCTCAGGCAGAATCATCCAGGAGCTGCCGCCGCGGTAGAGGACGAAATTGTTTGAGCATCCCTCCGCTTCGGTCAAATAAGAGTAGTTTATCCAGGGCATGTCCCCGATATCACCGTGCCTCCATATGTCTATTACAGAGTCAGATCTACCAACGCTCTCTATAAGAAGATAGTCCCCTTCAATCCAGTCCGAGCAGCCCCATACACTGGAAGGTGTGGTGCAGTATTCTACGCCGGTTTCCAGATCAAATACGTAAACAGGTCCCCTGCTTGCACCGGTACCATCGAGTCCCACCGCATAGAACCTTCCTGAGGGACTGAGCTGGCTGATACATACGGCGTTATCAAATTCCTCATAATTCAGGCCCCATTCGCCAGTAAAAACATATGTCAAATCAAACCGGCACTCAAAATGCTCAAGACAGGCAATTGTGACCCCGTCACGACTGTAAAGGATCTCACCCTCAGCGGGATTCTCCATATGCTCAGCCTCTTTATCGGTTATACCGGGTATATCCTTGGCTGAGGAGAAGGGCTGTATGCTATCAACATCCAGCTGGTAAGAATCGGGAATCGGAGGAATTTCTCCGGGTATCCCTGCATACTGTGCCGCAGCCGGACAGGCTGCGATAAGTACTGCGAGGAGAGTTAATAGAAAAACATGTCTCTTCAATGAAACTGCCATGATCATTCTCTCTCTATCACCGGTCTCGGAGGGTCATTCAGAAGGTCAAGGGTTTCATGAACAGGGTATTCTTTTCTCCATAACCTGATATGGGCCTTCGCTGGATCAGGCTTCGGAACCGGCTCATCCTTCACATATGGATCGTAGAATTTTTCCTTCAGAAGGTCACGCCAGCCTTCAGCGCTGTACACTTTGTATTTATCCTTTTTCTCCGCAGGCACAATCGGCCAGAGGACTTCGTTCCAGAACAGAAGGTATCTGGGATCGGTAAAGACCTCATCCCAGGTGATGCCCATGAATTCCGGCATGAACCTGTGGCTGTTCCTGAGTTTCGCTACATTATCATCCGTTGGTCCGAACGCCTCTATTGCCTGAGCACAGGCTGGTAGAAGACCGATAACCTCGATGTAAAGAGCATCCCATTCGTGCTCGACATTTGAAAGTTCCGCCATGAGCGTGCCCTGGAATTCAAGCTCGGCGATGCTCTCAACCTTCGCATAAGTCTCCAATGCAACCTGCTGCTGGTGGTCAACAGTCGGTGAATGAGCTTCCTCAGCCTGCTTCAGGGTCTGCTTTGCTGTTTCGATAAGAGGCTCTCTGCTCATCTCAAAGAGAACTCCATCCTCGACCATGAGAGTATTGAAATGAAGAGCATTCTCAGCCTCTTCTTCAAGTTCGAATATCCTGCTGTAATACCTGCCCTGCTTCTCCCTGGTTGAGGAATCCATGGAATCGTAAGCCATGTGGTAACCGGCTGCCGCGATACTTGCCGGAGGTATAGCTTCATCCGATGCGGAATCTCCCCCTGTACTTATGGAAGTCTGCTCTTCCGGGGGCAGTGCGGGTTCGGATGCAAGTTCTCCAATAATAGCTGCCACTTCCGCGAAGCAGGGATCCACACTTATTGCTGTCATGTCAGCGCCCTCATCGGCCTTCGCGCAGAGGAATTCAAGGAGTTCCCTGGACCGCACCAGTTTCTTATTGGAAGAACCAAGGCTGGAAACGTAGTTATCGATGGAGAAGCGGAAACTGTCCAGGATCTGCTTAACCGTGGCATCCATCGCACACCTCCATGAATTTCTTCTCAAGCACTGCCATCTGTTCATCGGTGAAAATCGTGCGGTCTCTATATGGTTTATAAGTCATGATCTTCTCCCATGAGACATCCGGATCAGCTTCGTTCATCAGTTTCCAGTACGTATGGAATTTTACCAGTGATCGCTCTTCATCATTTGAACCTGCCCCATCGGTGTTCAGATGAAAAAGAGCGCTGATAATCGAATTCACAGAGTTTATGGCCTTGTTCTCATTGAATGACAATTTTGTGTTCTGCTCAAATTCTTCGAGTTTCTGACTGAGTTCAGTATGGGTTTCAGCCGACTCGATTATCTCGAGCCGAAGCCTGTCCTCTTCAGCCTTTCTCTTCTGTTCAAGCTCTTCGTAGATGAAAGCCCTGTTATCGTACCTGTCGAAACCTTCGGCTTTTGCCGCTGAAACCATGTTCCCTGTCTGCTGAATCCTATTCTTGAACTCAGTGGGAGAACCTGCTTCCTCCATCATTTCAAGATAATGCTCGCAATCCTTTATCCTGGCTCTGTTAAGCTCGGGTTTTGTCCTGAATTGCTTCAACTGGGAGGTGAAGTACCGTTTCTGCATTTCAAAGGAATCGATCATGCAAACCGCCTTTCATTGCGCTGCGATCAGTGAGAGCTCGGAAACCGCGGCATCCTGATACATTGATCCTGAATATATCTCAAGTATTTCAAATGTAATATTATCATCCACATCAAGGGACAGACTTCCAGGTAGCCTGATGACCTGCAAATCTATTGTGTCTTCAAGTTCGGCCACAATCAGAGGGGAATCATTCATACATATCAGAAATTTCCTGATTCTTGCGTTCTCCAGCCATGCACCACCAGGTTTGCAGTAACCGTTTCTCAGAGTAAAACCTTCAACGATGTATTCTCCATCTGTTGAAACGGTTATTACCTCTCCATGTCCGTAACCGTATTCCCCTTCGACCCAGGTGGTTTCAGGATCTCCATCGGTAAGATTTTCAGCTGAATAATCGTTGCCCGCCTGGCCTGCAAGCTCTGAAGATGTTTCAACAGACAGGTCAGTGATTTGAGGAATATCTCCGTCTTCGTGGCAACTGCTCAGAACAAGCGGCAGGTCACATCCCCCTCCGTCCATCCAGAAATTTCTGACCTCTTCTTTTGAAATGAAAGTAGTATCCCTCTCTTCACCTGTATAGGAGTAAGGAGTTCTGAATTGACTGATCATCGGTGAAGTCTCATTGGAGAGAAACCATCCCGTTAGCCGGAACAGTGATTCCAGAGCGGGATCGATTATCGGTCTTCCCTGAACGGCATCTTCAATATTTTCAAGAAGAATCAGGTATGCCGCCTGTTTACGGGGACTGCTGCAGTACATCTCCAGGTTCACATCGGCCCAGTCTCTTCGAAGAGCAGTCATCGGCAGCAGGAAATCGAGTTCTGCAGACTCCATGACAGCCCGGCATTCGGAGAAATACCGCTGCAGTTCCTTTACGGTTTCCAGCTTTTCCTGATCGAAAGGCAGGGAACCATATATACTGAGCATCTGAGAAAGGTAACTGTGTGGTTCCTCCGACCACAGACCCGACATACCGTATACGGTGTTTTCAAGAAATCGGGCAACCGTCTCGGCAGACAGATGGGGTTCTATGTGATTAAGAACTTCCAGGATAGCGGGGTAAATTTCCTCCGGTGTCCAGCGGGTGTAGAGTTCAGTTTCATGGAGTAAGCAGCAGTCATTTCCGAACAGACCATAATCGAAACCCCTTTCATCCACCCATAAATGACCGGATGAAGTAATTGTAAGATCCTCAACCGGTTTCCAGTCCGTGAAATGCCAGGTGACCCGGTTTCCGTCAACCTGTGGAGAACCGTTCCAGTCCGTCCATGTGCAGACTGAATCTGAAAGCATGGAGAAGGGGTACTGTTCAGGCAGGGTTATCGAGATGACAGCGTCACCTATCCTGCCGGTCCAGAAGGCTCCGGAGCGCACAATGTAAGTTAAGGAAGCCGTATAGTTTGCATACGAACTGTAATTCCATCCGGTATTGTATGTATTAACGAGCCTTACCGTCTGCCCCGGCTGGAAATGCATCTCCCAGCAGGCTATCAGCGGCCAGAATACAAGCCTTTTATCCCTGCTGGCAATACCTTTTTCATAGGCTACCTCGTACTCCACGCTATCAGTAAATGCCCTGAACATGAACCATTCAGGCACCATAGAATCTGCAGGAACATCCCTGGCTTCCTTACCGGACATCTCCTCAAGAGCCCTGTCGTAATACCAGTTGCTTCTGTCACCATGATTGTGCATTCCGTAGAACGATTCGAAAGGAAATCCGACAGATACATCCAGAGTCTGATCGGTGAGATTCCTGAGATAGAATACACAGGTGACCTTCATTTCAGGAGCATCATAGTAGATCATGTTTCCGGTGGGCACGATGGATACACTCTCAGCCTCCATGGTGATCTGGTCCGTTTCGATTGGCATGGCGCCTCTTCCGTCGGGAAAGACCCACATCGTGGCCGAGTCCGAGGCGACCGTACCTGCAAGAAGGAAGAGAAGAACAGCAAAAGATCTTTTAAACATTGTTCAGCCCCTTTGCAGAGAATATTTGCATTGTTTTAGCGTACCGAAATAGTCCTTTCATGTCAAGCAAATGAAGTGCTTTCAGAGATTCTGAATTGACAATGCTCAATTAATATGTGTAATGTTCCTTTGTATGATACAGTGAAACAGGAGATGCCGGAGAGATGATTAATGAATCTTAAAAGAACACTGGGCAAGTATCTGCAAAGGTCGGTCCGTTTCCCGTGGGTAAGACTTCGGGGAAGGAGAAACCTGATAATCAGGATGGACACAACGAACAGGTGCAATCTTCGCTGTTCGATGTGTTCCCTGCGGTTGGCTGATAAGGATCCTGACCGGAAGTGGCATGATATAGATCCTGATCTATTTAACAAAATCGCTACCGAGCTGTTCCCCAAAGCCTCTGTCGTCGGGCTTTCATGCGGTGCGGAGCTGTTCGTCAATCCGGATTTCGGCAGATATCTTGACATCCTCTACCAGGCTGATGTACCTGTCAGAGAGGTTGTGACGAACGGTATCCTTCTCACTTCTGAAAACATCGGCGTCCTTCTTGAGTCCCCACCTACGTCTCTGTTCGTATCAATAGACGGTGCCACTCCTCCAACCCATGCCAGGATAAGGGGCGGTGCGGATCTGGATCTTATCATCGGCAATATGATGGAACTGGTCTGCGAGAGGGACAGAAGAAGAATGAGGTTTCCGACGCTCTCTTTCAGTGTGACACTGCAGAGAAGCAACTTACATGAACTGCCGGAAATCGTGAAACTCGCTTCCAGAGTAGGAGCGGTGTCCGTAGGTGTTGTTCCACTGATACCGTTTTCAGGGCTGGACATGACCGGGGAAACGATAGATCCGGATTCACCTGAGGTCTTCAGGCAGATCCGTCTTGCCAGTGATATCGCCTCCGAACTGGGGCTTTCCTTCAACTTTCCTTCTGCATCTTCTCCTGAGAAGCTGTCTTCATGCCCCTATCTCGACAACTGGGTATACATAGACCCTGACGGCAGGATAAATCCATGCCCGCACTGGAATACTTCCGAACCGCTCGGAGATATGTCCCGCAACAGTTTCCACGAGATATGGAACGGCCCTGCTTACATGGCGCTCAGAGACAGAATTTCAAGAGGTGTCTATACAAGCAATTGTGCGGTATGCCCGGAAATGTCACAATCCGGCAGTGAGATCCCAAAAAGTTGATCCCGACCTCCCCCCGGGGACGCACCACACTTCTTCAACTTGCATGCTGAGCGACTTACCCGGATCTTTCCGAAATTTCCACAAACGGCTTGCACAGTAGAAACCAGAAGCGTTTAATCTTGACAGAAGCATTAAAAACTGTAAACTTATCAGTGGATCAAGGAAATGACACGGTTCCGGTCAGCAAATTCTCTGTCATCAGTAGTAACGAAAGAGAAAATGAATAGAAAAGACATAGTCCAATGAAGTCATATACTCCCGGGAGAATCATATGAAAGTCAAAACAGCTCTTTTTATTACAGTTCTATTTCTGCTGTTCAACTCTTGTGATGACAGCACTCCGACTGGTCCGAATGGAGGTAACAATACTTTTCCGGATAATGTTGTGGAAACTGTCAACGTAGGAATTGCCCCCACTTGTATCTGCACCCTACCATCCGGAGACTACCTGTATGTAAGCAACACCGGGGGTAATAATGTATCCGTTATCAGCACCTCCGACAATTCCGTTGTGGCAACTGTGGATGTTGGCGATGCCCCCAGTGGCATCTGCTCCCTTCCATCAGGCAATTACGTGTATGTATGCAATTCCGGGGATGGTAATGTTTCCGTTATCCGCACTTCCGATAATTCTGTTATAGCAACAATCAATGTGGGGGATAATCCATCCTGGGGTATCTGTTCACTTCCATCAGGAGACTATGTGTATGTGATCAATCGTAATGATGCTACTGTTTCCGTGATCCGCACTTCCGATAATACTGTTGTGGCAACTGTTGATGTGGGATGGGGGCCATGGGGCATCTGC
>JAIOQY010000094.1 GCA_021108435.1 Candidatus Aegiribacteria sp. | reverse complement strand
CTAGTTACATGGAGGGATCAGTACGAATCTTTCATGATTTTTAGTCAGTATCCTGGCTTCAAGAGTATCTTCCGACAGAATCAGCAAACCCCTGAGAGTTTCCGGATGGTAGACAGGAATGTCGTTAATATGTGTAATCAGATCCCCCGGTCTCAGACCGGCATTCCATGCAATACTGTTTCCTGTCACGGAGACAAGCTGAATTCCTGACGATCTGTTCCGGCTGAGTGAAATGCTCGATAGTGCTACAACGCCGAAAGGCGTACTGCTGTGTTCTTCTGATTGTACGGCCAGCTGTGCCCACATGTACCAGATCTGACTTGGATAAAGGACAAGATAGTCCCGATCGGTATTTTCAGGGAACTGGAATTCAGGTTGTATTGTACCTGTAATGATACCTACAAACCTGCCGTTGTCGTCATAAGCGGCAGCTCCCATCAGTCCCTCCCTAAGCTCAGAAGCGAGAAGGACAGCTCCATCCGGATACTGTTCCACTATCGTACCCTCAACAATGAATGTACCGCTCAATTCCTGTCCTATTATCTGCAATGTTTCGCCAATCCCGGGAAGATGGTTTGAGGGAATCTGGTATTCCTGAAAAATCTCTTCATTGAAAATAAGCAGGACTATTCCAAGGTCAGGGGAAAAGACGATTGAATCAGGATATATCATCCCGGTATCCATATCCAGGGCGACCGGTGTGCCAGGGTAGAACATGCAAAGCGCGACTGCGTGAGAAGGGGATATTGAAACTGCAGAGGAAAGCTCGACTGTTCCCGGCATACTCCCGATATGCATTGCGCGAACCTGTTCTATAACGTTCGATTCTGTTTTGAGAATTAATGAGAGGAGGAGAAGAAATATCATTACTGCACTTGGAGCTTGTCCGATAATGTGCATTGAGCAGAAAAGTCTCGCAGCTGAGATAGAATGCTCGCAGATTTGAGGAGAATACTGGATGTATTTGACGCCAATATGCGAAGATCATAGCCAGCTGTGCGGGTTTTATGCCGATGCTTCATTGTCGGACATGCTCCTTAGAAGGAAATCAGGCTTGCCTGCCTGGAATAGACAGAAAGAGGTGCTGTTCTTATCCTTGATTTGGATGTTATATGAACCTGATCGTTCTTAGATATAGAATGTATCATATCGGTCATTCCGATATCAAGCATAGTCTCAGGAGTATTTGATATTGGTATAAGAGTTATAGAGATGATTAAAAGAGCGGCAACTGCCGGAGCAGCAAGGAATATCCTGCGAAATTTGAATCTGGAGTTACTCGTATCCTGAGTTCTATTGATCATTTCACGAACCATGTCTTCGAGATTTTCAGGAGGAACCGGTTCTGGAAGATCACGGGTCTGACTGGAGATATCTTTTGACATGAGGAGGGCTTTTTTACATGAGTCACAGCCCATCAGGTGAAAATCAAGCAGTCTTTTCTGCTGTTCTGTCGCCTCTCCGTCAATTACGAGACTGATAAGCTTCAAAGCTCTTGAGCAGTTCATTTCCATTCTTCCCATACATCTTCGAGATACTCTCTCAAGTAACCTCTTGCCCGGTTTATTCTGGATTTAACCGTCCCGAGTTTTATTCCAAGGATTTCAGCGATATCTTCGTAAGACATCTCCTCTTTTTCTCTTAGAATGAATGGCTCACGATAATGATGAGGAAGTCTGTCGACAGCTTCCTCAATCGAAGCTTTCAGTTGGACTCTTCCCGCATCGTAATGGGGAGCTGTTTTCCCTGGACTTGCAAGGTTGACGTATTCCAGAGGGACATTGATCCATTTTGATCTTCTTCGCCATTCTTTTTTTGCCAGATTGCTGGCAATGGTGAATATCCAGTTTACAAGTTTTCTGTCAGGATCGAATCTATCTCGGTATCTGTAAACCCTGCAGAAGGTAAGTTGCAGGAGTTCCTGTGCGTCTTCCTCATTTCCGAGCATTCTTATAAGCAGTGAGTAGATTGGCGCCTGAAAGCGTCTTATAACCTCTGAGAATGCGTCTTCATCACCATTGCAAAGGTCGATCATAAGCATTGAGTCAGATCGCGGATCCTTTGCTGTGCGTTTGTCGGTAATGATTCTTCCAGTCAAAACTCTCTCCTTAAAGCTCGATTCGTTCCAGTCTTCAGCTATTATACCACATTATGATCTGTTTGTTCCACTGGGTGGTTCCTTGACCTGAACGCTCAATATTGTGAAGATAGTGTCTACCATGAAAAAGAAAAGCACAGCTCTAAGAGTACTCTCATTCGTCAGGCCATACTGGAAATGGATGACTGGCGCAATATTATGCCTGGTGTTCTTTGCGCTGTTCAGCGGTGCATCCCTGGGTTTGATTCTACCGCTCTTTGACGATGTATTTTCTAGAGAAGGCAATCTGGAAGAATACGATGATCTTACTCTGGTAATGAAGCGGAATGTAATTCCTGCTCTCAGCAATCTAGGATCTGCGATAATCTCACTGAATCCGAATCGAACCGCATCTTCATTCGGTGAAGTGATTGAAGCTTTGAGAGAGAGTTTCAGAAAAGCAAAACCGGAACAGGTTCTCATCGCAATAATAATGGGCCTGGTTCTAATGGTTCTGCTGAAAAATGTTCTTGGATTCATGCAGGTGTTTTTTCTATCAAGAGCCGAACAGGGAGTGGTGAGAGATATCAGAGAAAAACTGTACTCTCATCTTCTAAAACTTGATATGGGGTTTTACAGCACTGCAAGATCCGGAGATATCATGGCAAGATTCACATCAGACGTTGGCAATATGAACTGGGCCATGACAGAGATGCTTATGAGCATTCCACGCGAGATACTGCTTCTGCTGGTATACCTCGGGCTTGCGCTGCTGGCTTCATGGAGGCTTGCTCTTTTCACTCTAATGGTATTTCCACCGGCAATGCTATTCATTCTGATAATAAGTCGCAGGCTCAGAAGAAAAACTCATTTTGCTCAGGAAAGACTCGCGGATTTTTCAGCTATACTGCAGGAAACGATATTTGGAATACGGGTAGTAAAGGCGTTCTGTATGGAGAAATTCGAAGTATCCAAATTTGCCGGTATACTGAATATTCATCGTAAAACTGAGACTTCTCTCCAACGCGAGAGAGCACTTGCAAGCCCGGTAACGGAGATTATGGGAGCAATTGCAAGCGGATTCCTGATGTTCTATGGCGGAAAGGAAATTCTTTCGGGGGGATCTCTTACAACCGGACGTTTCCTTGTGTTTCTGGCTGCTGCTCTTTCAATGATGAAGCCGATTAAAACAATCAGCAGAGCCAACAGCCGTATACAGACGGGCCTGGCATCCGCTGAGAGGGTATTCAGTCTTCTTGATAGATCTTCATCGATAATTCAACCTTCAAACCCCGTACCTTTCGCTTCATTTAAACATTCAATTGAATTCAGAGATGTCTGTTTCAGTTATGAACCGGGTATTCAGGTTCTTACAGATCTTTCCTTTACTCTCAGGAAGGGAGATATCGTAGCTCTGGTCGGACCAAGTGGCGGAGGAAAGAGTACAATTGCAGACATGATACCAAGGTTCTATGATCCGGATTCAGGTGATATCCTGATTGACGGAATCGACTTGAGGAGCATTGACATAGAAGCACTCAGAAGCTGTCTGGGCGTAGTTACCCAGGAAACCGTGCTCTTCAACGATTCTATTCGAAATAATATTGCATACGGCGAGGTGAGTATACTTCTTTCAAGGGTAAAAAAGGCTGCTTCCGTAGCGAATGCTCTGGATTTCATTGAAGAATTTCCGGAGGGATTTGACACGATCATATCTGAAAGAGGAAGCAGATTGTCCGGTGGACAGAAACAGAGACTGGCTATTGCCCGTGCTGTACTCAAAGATCCTGATATTCTGATATTTGATGAAGCCACATCAGCTCTTGATACTCATTCGGAAAGACTTGTGCAGAAAGCGATAGATGCCCTGATTGAAGGAAGAACCGCTCTGGTTATCGCGCACAGGCTCAGCACAATCCAGAAGGCTTCGCGAGTGCTGTACATAGAGGATGGAATGATCGCGGAGGAAGGTACACACAGCGAATTGCTGGAGAAGAATGGGAAATACAGAAGACTCTATGATATGCAGTTCTCCCATGAATGAAGCTGTGCTGATTCGACTTCATTCGCTTGGTGATATTGTGCTTACTCAACCTGTTGCGACGCATCTATCCCTTTCTTCAAAAGTGAAATTCGTAACATCGGAGCTATATACACCTGTTGTTGAAAGAATGCCTGGCGGTATTGAAGCTGTTCCTTACCCGCAGGATGCCGGAGCATTTGAGCTGCGGAGAATTCTGCGGAATATATCCCCCGAAATACTGATTGATCTCCAGTTCAATTTTACCACAAGGTTGGCTACAAAGGGCATGCGGGTTTCGGGGAAATTCAGAATGAACAGAAAACTGAGGCATGAGATACTCGGAGGAAGCTCCGATATTATGCCTTTACGGAGCAGCGAGTTTCTTGAAGCTGCGGGATTGAATGATGATGTTGATCCTGTTCTTGAAAGAAGAAACGTCTCTGCAGATGATTGCCTCAGGATTGGAATCGTAGTCGGTGGCCGGTGGCGACTGAAATCAATACCTGACAGTGTTATCTCCGAAGTATCACGGCTTTTAGTAGATCTGTACGATGCTGAAGTGATTCTTCTGGGTGATGAGAAAGACAGAGCTGAAGCTCTCGAGGCATCAGCATCAGCAGGAAGAGAGTGTATTAGAGCATATGCCGGAGATGGTGGAACAGGCAGTCTGATCGAAAGAATTGAAACGCTGGATCTTCTGATCTCTCCCGATTCCGGTCCTGCTCATCTTGCGAAGGCTCTTGGAGTTCCCGTTCTCGTGGTTTTTACATCCACTTCACCGGAACTTGGCTTCTGGAGACAGGAGCACTCCGGAAACTATATGGTCAGCGGTCTGCAGTGCAGACCATGTCACAGGCACGGCGGAAAAGCCTGTCCGACAGGAACGGAGATGTGCAGAAAAGGATTGGTTCCACACCGGATGGTCACAAAGGCCATAGAGATGCTTCAAACATGAGAACACCGATGATGCAGCAGTTCATGGAGATCAAGAAAAAGTACAGGAATGAGATACTTCTTTTCAGGATGGGTGATTTCTATGAGACATTTTACGAAGACGCAAGAACTGTATCAAAGGTTCTTGGAATAACACTGACATCCAGAGGCAAAACAAAGGAAAAAGGTGAGAGAATTCCTCTGGCCGGTTTTCCATGGCATGCTCTGGATGTATACCTCTCAAAGCTTATTAAAGCGGGATATAGAGTTGCCGTGTGTGAGCAGACTGAAGATCCCGCCCAGGCAAAGGGGCTTGTGAAAAGGGATGTAATTGAAGTAATTACACCCGGAACTCTGGTTAGTGGATCGGCACTTGATGAACGAAGAACCATCCTTCTGGGTTCGGCTGCTTTTAATGATTCAGGAACAGGCGGACTTGCTTTCTGTGATATTTCAACAGGTGAGATCGAAGCAGCGGAAATGGATTCGGCGCTGCTGCCGGGTGAAATAGCCAGAAAAGCCCCGTCCGAGCTTCTTGTGTCAGATGATCAGAAGATTGAACCATTGTCAAATTGTGAGATTACCAGGCTTGAAAACTGGAAGTTCGACAATGACACTGCTGTATCGCAGATAGAGACAATTCTTGAAATATCGGCTCTGGAAGGGCTGGGACCTGGGATAAACAGTCCCGCCATATCAGCTCTTGGAGCACTGCTGGCATATATCCGGGATACGAAGAGAATGGATGTGGCACACCTGAGTTTCACCGGAATGTACAGACGGGATGACAGCCTGATTATTGACAGGGGCAGTGCCCGTTCACTAAATATCACGGAAGCTCCTCCAGGAGAAGAATCCGGAATCCTCTCTGACATAACGGATGAGACCAGAACACCCGCGGGAAGCAGAGAGTGGAGAAAATGGCTCCTGTCACCTCTGAGAGACAGCTTCGAAATACGGAAGAGACATGATTCAGTGGAGTGGTTCATTGAATCTCCATCCGTTCTTTCGATTTTACTGGATATTCTTGATGATACAGCGGATCTTAAACGTCAGGCTGGAAAACTTGGAACCCTCAGATCATCACCAAGAGACATCAGGGCTGTTGCGGACACCCTTACGCTGCTTCCTGAAATAGTCAGGATACTGAAAGACGCTGAACCGTCACTGCTTTCCGAGATGGCTTCAACTGATGTTCTTGAAGACTTGCACAAGCTTATAGAGTCAATTCTGACAGAGAATCCTCCCGTAAGATTATCGGATGGAGGCGTAATTCGCGAAGGGGTGTCCGAGGAACTGGATGAATACAGAAATATTAATGAAGGAGGCCATAACTGGATAGAATCCAGGATCGAGAAGGAGAAGGAATCAACCGGTATACCGAATCTGTCAATAGGGTGCAACAAGGTTTTCGGATACTATATAGAGGTTTCGAACAGCCATCTTTCAAAAGTGCCCGAGCATTATATAAGGAAACAGACTCTTGTTAACGCTGAACGTTTCATAACTCCTGATCTCAAAGAAGTTGAATCAAGGATATTCAGAGCCGGTGATGAGATTGAAAAACTTGAGAGTGCTTTGTTCAGTGATCTCAGGAAAGAAGTAGCTAAGAAAATAGACGAAATCAGAAATGCCGGCAGAATGCTTGCCTGGCTTGATGTTCTGACGTCCCTCAGTGTACTAGCTTCAAAAAGAGGATATGTCAGACCGAAAATACTGAAATCTCCCGGGATTTTAATCAGTAAAGGCAGACATCCTGTTCTTGATGTTCTTCTTCCTCAGGGTGAATGTGTTCCGAACAACATTGAACTTGACCGGACTAGACGGATTCTGCTGGTAACAGGACCGAATATGGCGGGTAAATCGACTTATCTGAGGCAGGTCGCTCTGCTCATAGTTCTTGCTCAGTCCGGTTCTTTCGTACCTGCTGAATCGATGGCTTTCTCTCCGATCGATAGAATATTCACAAGGATAGGCTCTGCTGACAGAATTACGAGAGGACAGTCCACTTTCCTTGTGGAAATGGCTGAAGCTGCGGCTCTTCTTAATTCAAGCACACCTGACAGCCTGGCTATACTCGATGAGATCGGCAGAGGTACAAGCACTTATGATGGCCTTTCGCTTGCCTGGTCGATGATTGAATACCTGCATGACAGCAGTATTCACAGGCCTATGGTTCTCTTCGCCACACACTACCATGAACTGACGGTTCTTGCCAATTATCTTTCTGCTGTAGCCAATGTAAATGTAAAGGTAAAAGATACGGGCGGGAAAGTTGTGTTTCTCTACAGTGTGGAGGATGGAAGCACCGACGAATCTTACGGTATACATGTAGCGTCAATGGCTGGAGTTCCTTCAAAAGTAGTTAGAAGAGCGCGAAAAGTTCTTTCAGATCTGGAAGCGGGACGTCACCTCATGCCCGGTGGATATTCAGAGGATCAGCTGGAACTGAAGTTGAATGAGCCGGAGGTGGAAGATCCGATGATAGAAGAACTGAAGAAGATCGATCCGGATTCCCTCACACCGCTCAGGGCGCTTGAAATTCTCTACGAACTTAGAGACAGACTGAATTAAATAATGCCTGTCACTATTTAATATGTGAACAGGTGTTTACATCTCATTGAAATGTTTGTATAGTATCTCTGTATTGAAACGGAGGTTACAAATGCAACCATTTGATTCCGGAAACGGAAGCTGGGAACTATCGTCTGATAACTCTACTGATGTTAATGCATTAAGTGTGTTCGGCACAAAGGGAAACAGGTTTTCAATACTCGTGTTTCCAAGAGAATCAGTTCCGGTAGATTACGCCGGGAAGAACGGAACATGGGTCATCAATCATTCAAATGATGAAAACTCAGCCATTCGGTTCACTCTTCAGTGGGTTGCTGATGCGGGCGGAAGCGGATGCGTGATCCTATGCGGAAGAGAAGCTCAGCAGGAATTCAGCTCGACAGCCTGAACAAGGTAGCTTGTCCTTCAATGAAGCATCGAGGACGGATGCTTGAGCGTAACGCAGTCGATGAACCGGTTAATAACAGTGATACTGAGAATAACAGTATCAAAACTCTTCCAGTCATTACACATCCATCCGATTAAATCGCCTGATAGTATATATATTTATCCTTTCCCTTCCCTTCGTACATGCACCTCGGTAGACTTCATTGCCGTATTGGCATATTTTTCAGCTTGAGTGTTATCATTTGAGATCAGGTAGGGGGTTATTGATTACAAATAGTAGAATGAATTCGGAAGGATTGACCGTTTTCTTTCCCGCTTTTAATGAAGAAGAAAATGTAAGATTCATGATTGAATCGGCGAAGGAAGTTCTAGAGGAGCTTTGCGAGAGTTGGGAAATTATTCTGGTTGATGACGGATCGACTGACCGGACCGCTGCTATCGCAGAGAATATCTCGCTGGAAGATTCAAGAATCAGAGTTATCAGACATGGCCGCAATCTCGGATTTGGAAGCGCAATTCGTACAGGAATCACTCATTCACGAATGCCATGGGTATTCTATACTGACTGCGATGGTCAGTTCGATCTGAATGAACTCGATAAAGTACTGGAAATGAAGGACATAGCCGATATTGTTTCAGCTTACAGACACAGGAGAAAAGACCCATGGATGCGTCTTCTATATTCAATTGCTTACGGAGCTGTAACATCTGTTCTATTTGCCGGCGGATTCAAGGATACTGACGCGTCCTTTAAACTTTACAGAAAAAGCATATTTGAAGTTATCAAACCCGAATCAACATCCGGAGTAATAGATTTTGAGATCCTTCTTCTTGCCGAGAAAAAGGGATTTTCAGTGGTTCAGATTCCGGTATCTCATTATCCAAGAAGAGCAGGTCAGGTATCCTTTGAGACGGTCAGAAACGGAATATTCACATGGGTAAAAGTATCCGCGATTACTGAGATGTTCGCGCAGCTTCTGAGACTGAGAATGAGGATTTGGAGGGGAGATGTCTGAGGAGCGAAAAGATGTCCTTCTCGTTACTCCAATTCCACCTGTAGCGACAGGGCTGGCCACATACGCGATGAGAGTGCTTCAGAATTCCCTGGACTTCGTGAACTGGACAGTTGCTTATCCCGAAGGGGGAGACCCTGGTACACTTACATCTGGCATTCGAAGTATAAGGATAGATCAGATTTCCGATATGAATGTAATTCCTGAGATAAGAATATTCCAGCTTGGCAACTCCATACACTGTTTTCCTGTTGTTCAGGCTCTCTACAGATATGGAGGAACAGGGCTCTTTCATGAAATAGTACTGCATCATATGCTTCGATTCTGCTATCTTGAGAGCAATCAGCTGGAGGAGTACAGAAGGGAACTCAGATTCTGCTATGGACCGAATGCTGAAAGCATTGAAAAGGAGCTGTTCAGGAAGCCATCATCTTTAAAGGAATATGATATCCTTCTTAAGAGGTATCCTCTTATAGGAAGGGCTCTTCATGCTTCCAGTTCCGCAATATGCCTTTCTTCATATGCCGAAACAGTACTAAAAGACGTATTTCGTCCAGGAAGGACATGTACTATAGGCCATCCTTTGAGTTCACTTCCCGAAATTGACGTGCCTGAGAAACCATTTGATATCTGCATAGGAATACTTGGTTCTAACCATCCGGGAAGGAATTATTCTGAGATTCTGGAGGCTGTGGAACTTTTCAGAAAAGAAACACCTGAGGCGGGGCTCATTCTTATTGGAGGAGGGTATCCTGAAGATAATCCGGAATGGGTAATCAATTGCGGAAGATTACCTGACAGTGAATACCAGGGATGGATAAGGACACTGGACTATGCGGTTGATATGAGGTATCCAGCCTGTGGAGAAACATCCGGAAGCCTGCTTGAAGCAATGAGAGCAGGAGTACCATGTATTGTATCAGCGACCGGAACGTTTCTTAACATACCTTCCGATGCGGTATTACGAGTACCATGTGATAGTATGGTTCAGGGTATTGTACGATCTCTGAGCTATCTTCATAACAGATCGGATTTAAGAAAATCAATGTCTGCAAATTGCATCTCATACGCGGAGGACACAGGTTCAATTGAAAGATTGAGAAGAGACTGGAAAAGAATTATCAGAATGGCATCTGAATCAGGATCAGATGATCTGGTTCTGGAATCAAACAGTTATTCACTTTCAGCGGCATGGCATGAAACACCACCGGGATTCACTATGGATATATCCACAGAAGCAGTATCGTGGAAGTATTCGGGAGATGTTCTGATAGAAGGGCCACCGAATTCGACTGAAGCGGAAATAACGGTCTGTGGAACGGGTAGTGTTAACGGTACTGAATTGCCAATCGAACCAGGAGTCATGTCAGTAAAAGGGAAGGATTTAAGCTTCACAGGTGAGGGAAGGGTATTCTGTGTTCTCTGGAAATATGACAGGGAGTGTGTGGAATATGCGGGTTAGTGTACTTTTTGATCTGAGTATCGTTCCTCACGCTATTGGAGGAGTTTCGAGATACCTTCTATCCCTTGCAGGTGCTCTTGAGGAAGTCGCTCAGGAGGAGGGAATTGAATTCAATGTACTTGATGTGCCTGCTGTGCATCCTGGAGTTCCCGGACCACCTGTTGGCTGCATCGAACTGAAGACACCATTCTATCTGAAAATCCCATTTCTCAGAAGGATTCCAATCCGCAGGAAGTGGGAATTGCTGTCCAGAAGCAGAAGGATAAAACAGATCGCTGAGAACTGTTCAATATTTCATCATAGTGGCGTTCAACCCGAGTATCCTGCGAACAGCAGGTCAGTTGTTACAATATATGATCTTTCCGCTCTGGAGCATCCGGAATGGCATACAGGTGAAACAGTTGCCTTTATGGAGAGAGAGGCTCAGATGATTCGAAATGGTTCCCGTGTGGTTGCCATTTCTGAATGGACAGCGAAACAGGCATCTGTTTTCTTCAATATTGATCCGGAGAGTATATGTGTCGCAGGCGGAACTGCTGATGACGTTTTTACACCCGGAGAACCTTCAGTTGATACATTAAGAAAACTGGACCTGAAAACTGGAGAATATCTTCTTCATGTTGGACATCTTGTGCCAAGGAAGAATATTCCGTTTCTTGTTGATATCTATTACAGAGCAAGAGAAAGAGGGCTCAGATTTCCGCTGGTTATGGTCGGATCAAGTGCATGGGGCAATATAAGCATTGAACATGACAGTAATGTAAGAATAATCGAGAATATTGATGACGGAATACTGCTTGATCTATACCGTGGCGCAGGAGCATTACTCTGTCCAAGTATGTACGAAGGGCTGGGACTGCCGGCAATGGAGGCGCTGGCATGTAATACACCGGTAATCGCGGCCAACGCGACTGCTTTAACGGAGACGGTCGGAAATCGAGGAATGCTGTTAAACCCTGATGATCCTGAAGAGTGGATTCAGGCGTTGCTTATGCTGAAAGATCCAGGGAAGATGGGTGAGCTTCGTTCAATGGCTGTTGCTTCACCACGGGAAACCTGGAGGGATGTGGCAAGAAGACTGTGCGGATTCTACAGAAAGATAGCCGAAGAATGAGAATACTACATCTTATTCATCGCACATGGCCGTATCATGGTGGTGCCGAACGATATGTAATTGAACATGCTCTGGCAGGGAAAAGGTGGGGACATGAATCGGTAATCTGCGCAACTGACGCATGGGACATGTCCTGGCTTGTCTCAAGAAACGGTAATCATGTAAAGAAGAAATCCGATGTATGGAATGGAATTGAAATTAACCGCTTTCCCGTCTTACATCCTCCATTTCAGAATCTCCTCCGTGCTGTACTGAGAAGAACTGCATCCTGTGGCCCTGATCGTTATTTCTATCCGAACCCCTTTCTGCCTTCTCTTCACAGATGGCTTTCGAAGGACAGAGGATTTGATTTTATTCATGCAAATGCAATGCCCTTCACGCTTTATGAAGGATGGTATCATAGCAGGAAGACAGGAGGCGGCCTTGCGGTAGTTCCACATACCAGTGCAGGGGAAAAGTTCAGACGAGTATCTGCTTTGCATTATTCTAGCGGATGCCAGAAGAGAATATTCCTTGAAAGCAATTTTGTTGTGGCCCAGAGCAATTTTGAAAAGGGACTTTTCACTGAAATAGGTGTACCATCCGAACGGATTCATTTTTCCGGAAGCGGAATAGAACCGGAAGAATTTGTCAGAAGCAATCCTGCAGCGGCTCTGGAACGCCTTGGAGTAAAAACTCCCATCGTGCTGAGCCTTACCGCCCACTGCACAGATCGTGGAACAAATCATATCATTGAAGCATGCAGGAATCTATTGAAGACAGGAATGAAATTCACACTTGTTCTCGCTGGTCCGATTCTTGAGGATACCGAGGATTATCTTTCTTCTGGAAGCGATTTCATGGATGAATTCGGAGAAAATCTGGTAATTACGGGTTATATAGAAAAGGAAAAAAGGATTGATCTGATAGCCGCGGCTGATATTGTCCTTCTGCCATCGCGGTTGGACTGTTTTGGAATTGTAATATTGGAGGCATGGGCATCAGGAAAACCGGTTATCGGGTGCTGGACAGGCGGAATGCCGGACATGATCGAGGATGGGCAGAACGGTTTCCTTGTTTCATGGGGAGATGTGGCGACACTGACCAATCGGATTGATCTTCTTCTGAAGAATCCTCATTTGCGGGATTCAATGGGTGATCGGGGAAGGAAGATGGTATTTTCCACTCGGACATGGGATGCTGTTACAGACCGATTTTATAGAAGAATGGCCGAATGCAGTACCGAGAAGTCAATAAATTGAATAAGAATATCACGGTTGTTATCGTTACATGGAATTCCTCAGCACTGCTGCCGAAACTCGCCGAGACACTGAATGAACTTAAACCGATATGTGATGTTGTGGTTTCAGATAACTCATCAACGGACAAAACTTGTGAAGTTCTGAAAGAAACACTCCCATGGGTTACAGTTCTGAAAAATCGGGAAAATGGGGGGTTCGGGTACGGCAACAACAGAGCACTTGAAATATGTGAAACTCCCTTTGTTCTATTCCTTAATACAGATGCCAGGATATCTGTTTCCTCCCTTGAAGCTCTTCTTGAAATACTTGAAAGGAATAAGTCTGCAGCAGCCGTACAGCCGCTTATAAGGCTGTGGGGCTGGCCTCTGGTTACGCTCAGCGCGGGAACTTCCATGACTGAATTCGCCAGAGGGTATGATTATGATTTCATGCATTTTCAGCCATCTCCTCGCTGTGAAATTATTGAAGTTCCAGCTGTAACTGCTGCTGTATCTCTTTTCAGAAAAGAAGCTCTTCAGGAAGCAGGCGGTTTTGATGAACGAATATTTATGTATTTTGAAGACACCGATCTGTGTTTGAGACTCAGAGAAAGAGGCTATAAATTTCTTCTTGCGCAGTCTGTTGAAGCTGAACACATTATGGGAGGTTCCAGCAGCAGAGGAATTGCCGAAAAATGGGAACTTGAATCTTCAGCATATCTCGCAAGGAAGTATCTGGGTGGTGAAAAGTGTCATCTTCCTCAACACTGGAAGAATATGGAATGGAAAACAAGAATATCCCTTATGCTTAACCGGAAGCACTGGTTCTGGCGAATTCCTGCAGTACATAAGGCCGAGAAGCTTGCAGTAAGACACATAGAACTGCCTGATTCTGTTCTACAGGACATAATCGCCCCGAGACCTTTGCGTATGCCGTTTAAACGCACTGCTGATAATGACCGCAGCTATATGGGGAACGATGTGATCTCCGGTCCGGGGTGGCTTGACGGGCGAATTGACAACGGTTTCGGATGCATGCAGGTACCTGCAGGAGCTGGTTCTCTCATATTCATGGCTTCCTCCTCTAATATTTCAGGTTCGCTTGCGCTCTGGTCCCAAAATGGTGTCATTACTCGCAAATTTCTGCGTATTGCTGAAAGAACTGGTTTCACAGCGGTTATTGATGAAGGAATAACTCACCTGTATCTTGTTCCCGACAGAAGGAAACAGAGGATAGAAATAGATAATGTCAATTATACGTCCTGACAGATTGCTGCTAATGGGGCTTGCATCAGCCTTCCTGTTTCTTCTAAGAGGGATTTCAGGATTCACGATATCATGGGCTCTGCTTTTTATCGCCATCTCTCTGATTAATAAGCATAACAGGGTAACCTTCATTTCACTTATCGCAGCTGGAATCTCGATGATAATCGGGGATTCGAACGCCGGAACAGCATTGATCCTGACAGGCTCTTTATTTGGAATTGCCGGTTCAGACTCACTGATTCCAAGAGTTGCGTATTTTGCCTCTTTTTCTGTTATTCTGATTGAAGGCTCTATAACAGGATTACTTCCCCTTTTCGTTGTAAGCTTTCCCGCTATACTTTTCAGATATGAAAAGTTGAGATTTCTTGCTATTGCAGGAGGAATTATCGCAGGTCTTCTTATTTGCGGTCTTCCCGGCGCTTCAACTTACAGAATACTGGTAAATGATGAGATTCTTTCTAAAGATACCGTCATCTGGCTGAATCCCCTTTCAGCGAATTTGAATCATCCAGTTGTGCTGCTCGAAGCAGAAAACATGGATAATACTGATATGTTTATTGAAATTTCTGCTGGAGGGGTGAGAGATTCTTCAGCGCTGGGAGTAATCGAAATCGGGGAGCAAACCCATCAGATAATGCCTGGAAATAACGTATTCAGAATCAGGGAGGCTGCTTTTCCCGCAGTAATCACGCTTACTCGAAAATGGCAGCCATTCAACCATCCGGTAATATGGATTCAGGAAGCTTGGACGGTGTCACAATCACAATAAAATCACTTCTTGATGAGAGATCCGGAGCGATGTTACATATTGCGGCAGCAATATCAATATTTGCGGTCTGGCGTCTTCTTGGTATGCCGTCACCTGGTTCTCTTGGGAGGCTGATTCCTCTCTCATGGCTTATCACCGGTTTGATTTTTGGAAAGGGGAGAGCCTCCAGATTATCCTCTCTGCTTCTCACCATATTCCTGGTGCTTTCTCTGCTGTGGGCTGTAAGCACCACAGTCGAAGTTCTGGCTGTTTCATTCGGAGTAATGGGTGTGTTTCCAGGATTGATTGCAGTATCCAGGAAAAAGGCAGGTATTCTTCGCGCAATGGTTCCTTTGATTCCACTCATAGTCCTGGTGCCTTTCGGAGGTGATGAACCACATTATGTAACAATAACAGAGGATTTCGTCTCACCGGGAGCCGGGTATTTCGGGAATATGCGTCATCAACAGGGAGATCCATCCGAGAACATCCCGCATCATCAGATGTTCTATCCGCTGATGATGATTCCGGGATATCCCTTTTCTATAGCGGGAGTCAGGGGTATGAACCTGCTCTTTGCGCTTATTGCGGTTATGATTCTATCCGGGATCTACAGGAAGAGCGGATTGAATAACTGGAAATACGTTTCCATACTTGGTTTTCTTCTGATTCCAGGAAGTGCAACTCTGGGGCTGGTGTTTCCCGGATGGGCTGCTTTGCTTTTCTTCCTGCTCGGTGTTCGTATGTCAGATTCCCCACGACGCACATTCTGGGTTTTATGTGTTGCCTTTATTCTTGTTTTAATAAAGATCAGGTTTGCCGGTATATCAGCAGGCCTGCTTATTGCTCTGATTATCAGTAGTGAAGGGAAAAGGAAGATATTGTTTCCCGTAGCGCTGGCGGGTATTGTTATTTTTGGTCTACTTGCAGATCTGATTATACTGGATGGTCGCATATTCTGGGTGAGATACGGAAATATTTCATTCCTGAAAACCGTTATCATTAATCCAGTATTCAGGTTCCCGGAAGTTCTTCTGGCAGCAGGATCATCTCTTGTGGACTCTGAATCGGGATTAATCTGGAAAGCACCCTGGATTCTTGCAGGACTTGCCGGACTCCCGCTTCTGAGAAAGAAACATCCTGACCTGTTTCTGTGGCTTGGTCTTCCTGCAGTCATCTACTTCCTTTTCCTCATGATCTGGTTAATTCACTCATGGGCAGGCATGCCTGCTCCCTCCGGGAGGATGCTGCTCCCGATAATGCCGGTATTCCTGGCTTCTCTGGGCTGTATGCTGAAGGACAGGAGTGTAAGACTCCTTGTGTGGGTATCCCTTGGAATATCAGCGATATACTTTGCATATCCAGTACTCAGATTTAATCATGCTGATGGTACAGATACTCTTTTCAATCTGATCTGCGGACAGTACAGCAGTATCACCGAATGGATTCCCAGTCTTGTAAGACTCAATATGCCTGTATTACTAAGCTGGCTTGTTATAGCAGGTATGCTTATATGGATGATTGCAAAAAGAAACAGGTTCACAGGTCATGTGATGATTGCAATCGTTTTTATTCTGGGGTGTATTGCCGGTCAGAAGAGAACTGCCTGGGAGGCTGAGGATATTCCATCCGAATATAGAAGTTACTGTTCAATATATCCTGAGACGAATTATTCTGAATCCAGAATATTCTGGATCTTCTCAAGAGAAAAGATGCTTTATATGTCATCTTCTGAAGATGCGGTTTTTCTTCCGCTGCCATCTGACTGCGGCGACAGTGTAAGACTGGAAATATCGTTCAGGTCACTTCAATCAGGACCGATTCCCGGAATAGAGCTTTCGTGTGGTGATTTCCATGATTCGATATACATTTCATCCGAAGTGCTTGAAAAACCGGAATGGTTGGTTATTTTCAGGGATGATCAACTCGATCGAAGACCTGAGAACCTTGAAGAAATACAAAAGGAATTCATCATTCCAGTGGATGATAATGCAGAGGTTGTGCGAATATCTCCTCTGAATGTCGTACATGAATATGGTGATATGCACGGTATCTATCTTGACAGGGTTGAGTTCAAATAATGAACTCTGATACTTGCGGTTAGAGATATAGTTCTACAGAGTATTCCTGATGAGGATACAGATATACTGAAGGAGTTTTGTTGGCCAGGAAATTTGTTGTGGGAGTTGAACTTCTGACAGGGCTTGCTATCGGTGCAGCTGCTGCTGCTGCTGCCGTGTCGTTTATCATCGTCTTTCTTGTACAGATTGATATGTCCGCTGAAACAGATCATATGGCGACTGTAACAGCGTTTGTTCTGGCGAATTCATTTGAATCCATCAATAACATCGATACTTTTGAAGAAACCGTTTCTCCGCTTATATGGAGTGGAAGACTGGAAGCTTTTGCGGTTGTTGATATTTCCGGGAATCTGATAACTGGCGCAGGGCTGTCAGGTGATGAGATTCCGAAACCGGTTGAAACGGATGAGTGGTATTTTTCGGAAATGCAGGACAGTGGATTATTCATGGGAGTTAAACCGCCACAATCCCGGTATGCCTTTATATATAGGACTCTTCTAATTGGCTTCGCAGTGCTTACTCTGGCTCTTTCAGTACTGGCTGTTATTACGCCTCGTTATCTAACTAAAGCTGTTATCACACCTCTACGCGAAATACTGGTGGAAGCTGACAAATTCAGTTCTGGCGGCGGAAGCAGTGCTGAAGCAGCCGGAGCTTCATTTCATCGTCTTATGGAACTGCTGCATAATAAAGACAAGCAGCTGAATGAACTCAGAAGAGTGGCTGAGGAGAGGGCTGATATCATTGAGAAGCGTTCGACCGCGATTCTTTCTGTCCTTGGTTCAGCTGTTCTTGCCCTTGACGGAATAGGAGAGCTTTCACTTTTCAACAGGCAGTCAGGCGATCTCTTTAACTTGAACGATAATAACCTCCATTCTGAATTTCCCTGGAATCGAACGGTCGCAGGACGAGCTTTGAAGACAGTGCTGGATGAACTTGGTGAATCAGGGGAAAGAACTGCGGAATTTCAGATTCAGGAATCCTTTATGCATCCCGCAAAAATGTATGGTGTTTCGATATCCAGATCACAAGCAGATGAGATAACAATTCTTGTAACCGATGTCACAAGAATAAGCGAACTCGAACGAAATATCGCTGATCAGGCGGCAATGGCGGATATTGGTGCTGCGTCCGCTGGGATTTCACATGAGATGGGTAATACACTCTGTGCTCTTTCAGGATACTTTGATCTTCTCACAAGAGGTCATTCCGATGAGAGAACACTAAAGATACTCAGTGAAGTTAGAAGAGAGATGAATTCGGCGCAGGAGTTGATTGATTCATTTGGTTCCTTCGCAAAATCACCCGAGCCGGTAACCTCACAACTGCGAAGAGATGACGTACTTTCAATCTGTACTCGTTCGTGTGAAGAATATAAGATCAAGTATTCGATTTCAATGACAGATAAGGAATTCTCGCTTAATGCTGACAGGAAACTCCTCGCCATATGCGTAAGGAATCTTGTGAGAAACGCATTAGAGGCGGATTCAGAGACAACACTTGAGATTATTGTAAAAGCTTCAGATGATAGCATCACCATTTCTGTAACAGATACGGGACCTGGCCTGACACTTGAACCGGAGGAGATATTCAGGCCATTCAGAACTACAAAGAACAGAAGCGGAGGGAATATGGGTCTGGGTCTGTCGATAAGCAGAAGGATTATCCGATCCATGGGTGGTGAGTTGAGTGGTGCAAACATGGAAAACAGAGGAACAGTGTTTATGATTCTTCTTCCGGTATCCAGGAGGAAGGATAATGATGCATACTGAAAGCATTCTCCTTGTGGAAGATAAACGAGCCATGCGAAATATGCTGACTACCGCTCTTGAAGAGGATGGATGGAATGTCTGCGCAGTATCTTCTGGAAGTGAAGCACTGAAAAGCATTGAGAAAAGAAACTTCGATATTCTACTCAGTGATATCTGTCTGCCGGGTAAAATTGATGGTATGGATATACTTCGGAAGTCAAGGGAATGCTGTCACTGGGTGCCGGTAATTCTTATGACTGCTTTTGGAACAGTAGATCTTGCTGTTGAAGCTATGAAGGAGGGAGCGCGGGATTTCATTACAAAACCCTTTGATTTGGATGATCTGCTGTCGCTTCTGAGAAGATATGTGCATGCATCAGGAACATCACTGATTGGGTCGTCAAAAGGACTTCTTTCAACAATAGAAAGAGCCAGAAAGGGTGCTCAGACTGATCTTTCCATACTTGTGCTTGGGGATAGTGGTACCGGTAAGGAACTGCTGGCAAGGATTATACATGATGAAAGCTCATTTTCAGATGGCCCTTTCGTACCGGTTAACTGTGCTGCAATCCCCGGGGATCTTATCGAAAGTGAGCTGTTCGGTGCTGAAAAGGGTGCTTACACGGGCGCTGACAGGACGAGACCAGGTAGATTTGAGCTTGCACAGGGCGGTACAATATTTCTTGATGAAGTGGGTGATCTTAATCCCGTACTTCAGGGGAAGCTCCTGAGAGTTCTTCAGGAAAGAGAGTATACTCGAGTCGGTGGTTCAGAGATTCTCAGAACAAACGCCCGAGTAATATCCGCAAGCAATAGAGATCTTAAGAGTGAGGCTGATGCGGGTACATTCAGAAAAGATCTCTTCTTCAGAATTGCAGAGTTCCCGGTGACTCTTTCTCCTCTGAATGAAAGAATCGAAGATATACCTGAACTGATAAGATATTTTCTTGATCTTTCAGGATACAAAGAAGTGATTGTTTCACCTGAGGCAATAACAAAACTCAAAGGATTCATGTGGCCTGGAAATATCCGTCAACTCAGAAGCATTATCCTCCGCGCGGCAGCACTGGCTGAAGAGAGTATAATCGATGCTGATATTCTTGAGATAGATGATACAGTACTGGAGGAGGGGCTTCTGGAGGAATCCGCGAAGGCAGCGAAATTAAGGGAAAAGGAACTGATAAAGAAAGCTCTCATAGAAACCGGTGGAAACAGAAAAGATGCTGCGGAAATCCTGAGAGTCAGCTACAGAACACTTCTATCCCGCCTGAAGGAACTGGATCTTTGAAGGGGCCGGG
>JAIOQY010000093.1 GCA_021108435.1 Candidatus Aegiribacteria sp. | reverse complement strand
AGCTCTGAACCGGGAGGCTCCCGCCTGAGCCATTCCAGTTCCTTCTCCAGCGCTATGATTTCCTTATTAGCTATGCCGCGTGCTCTCCATAGCTTCTTCATAAAGACCGTCCTCCTTCATAGCGTAAAGAAGTCGATTCCATCCAAACACTTCAGATGCTTAACAACAAGCACAAACAGGGGGACATGCACTCTTCGGTGCGTGTCCCCCTTTTACTCCCTGGCAAACTCTTTTCCGTATAGCTTAATCATGCACTCAGGGCATATCCCATGCGAGAATGTAGCATCTGAATGATCGGAGACATACAGCTCTATCTGCTGCCAGTAACCGTCATCATCCCTGACTTTCTTGCAGCTTGCGCAAATGGGAAGCATACCCTGAAGTTTCTTCACCTGCATCAGCGCATCACGAAGCTGATCGTTTATCGCAGAAAGCTCAACATTCTTGAGGCGGTATATCTCGGCTTCTTTTTCCTTTTTCTCGGTCTCGAACTGAACCTGCAGCCCCGCTATTTTCTCCATACTCTTTTCGTTCAGATGTTCTTCAATGCAGGTATTAAGTTCCCTGGAGTACTGAAGCGCTTTCTGTAAATCACCCTTTACCTCATACAGATTCGTAATATTCTCCAGACAGTGGATTTCGCAGTCCTTCAGCTTCAGTTTCCTTATTATTGAAAGACCTCTAATTATAAGCTCTTCCGCTTCGTCGAGACGCCCCAGGGCTGTGTAGGTACCACCGACATTACAGCTTGTGTAGGCAACCCCTCTTCTATTGCCGATCTCCTCAAACAGATCAAGACTCCTTAAGAAGAAACCCAATGCCGATTCGTTATCGCCTTGATCTTTATACAGGCTTCCCAGATTACCCAGAGTGGATGCAATACCTCTTTTGTCTCCCAGCTCTTCCCTGAGATCAAGAGCCTTTTGAAAATACTCCTGAGCCTTGTCCAGTTCTTTCTTTCTTCCGTATACAGAGCCGATATTATTGTAGATATATGCCAGCTTATTTCGATCTCCGGACTTTTCCAGGATCTTTCTCGCGTATTCATAGGCTGATTGCGCCAGGTCAAGGCGATGCAGACCGCTGTAGCATACGCCTATATTTAAGTAGCTAAGGGCAAGTTCATCATTACTTGCGCCGCATTCCTGTTTCAGCCTGAGCGATTCGTGGTAATACTCAAGAGCCTTGTCAATTATACCCTGAGACCAGTAGGTGCCTGCTATAATTCTCAGAACAGATGCTATGCCGTTCTTATCCTCAAGTCTCTTATAAAGCTCCATGGCTTTCCTGCAATTCGACATCGCTTCTGCAAAGTTTCCAGCCTCATGATTAATCGTTCCAAGTATGCTGCAGCTCTCAGCCTGATAGACAGGGAACCCCAGTTCTTCCGCAATATCACATGCCTCTACAGCAAACGCTTCCGCTTTGCCTGGATCTGAATGCATCTCGGCAAAAGCAAGCTTGTTCAAAACAGACACAAGCTCTGAACCGGCAGACTCCTGTCTGAGCCTTTCCAGTTCCTTCTCCAGCGCTATGATCTTCTCATTGGACATGCCGCTACTCCAGATTAAACCCCTTATGAAACGATCGTCTCAACAACAACAGGATCGACGTGACATGCACCACGTTGCGTGTCACCCTTTTACTCCCCTGCAAACTCTTTACCATACAGCTTTATCATGCACTCAGGGCATATCCCATGTGTGAATGTAGCATCTGAATGATCGGAAACATACAGCTCTATCTGTTTCCAGTAACCGTTATCATCTCTGATTTTCTTGCACGAAGCACAGATAGGAAGCATCCCCTGAAGCTTCTTCACATGAGCAAGTGCGTTACGAAGCTCATTGTTCATCGAAGAAAGCTCAACATTCTTCAGGCGGTATATCTCGGCTTCTTTTTCTTTCTTCTCGGTCTCGAACTGAACCTGAAGCCCTGCTATTTTTTCCATACTCTTTTCGTTCAGGTGTTCCTCAATGCAGGTATTAAGCTCCCTGGAGTACTGAAGCGCTTGCTGCAAATCACCCTTTGCCTCATACAGATTCGTAATGTTCTGAAGACAATGGATTTCCCAATCCTTCAGCTTGAGTTTCCTTGTTATCGAAAGGCCTCTGCTGATAATTGATTCGGCTTCATCAAAACGCCCCAGCCTTGTGTATACCCCACCGATACAGCCGCATGTGTAGGCAACTCCTCTTCTGTTGCCAAGCTCTTCATACAGTTCAAGGCTCCTGGTGAAGAAATCAAGAGCTGATTCGTTGTCGCCTTGATCTTTATGCAAACTTCCCAGATTGCTCAGAGTGCTTGCCATACCTTTTTTGTCACCCAGGTCCTCCCGAAACCCAAGGGCTTTCTTGAAGTACTTACGGGCCTTATCCAGTTCTTTCTTTTTTCCGTAGACAGAACCGATGTTGTTGTAGATGTATGACAGATTCTCGCGGTCACCGGACCTTTCCCATATCCTGCGAACGTATTCATAGGATGACTGCGCCAGGTCAAGACGATTCAGGCTGCAGTAGCATGCACCTACATTGAGATAGCAAATAGCAAGCTCATCTTCACTTGCGCCACTTCCCTGTTTCAGCCTGAGAGATTCGAGGAAGTGCTCAAGGGCTTTGTCAATCATACCCTGGGACCAGTACGTGGCGGCCAGTGTGCCATGAACAGATGCCATGCCGATTTCATCTTTGAGTTCCTCATATATGTTCATGGCTTTCCTGCAATAGGACATCGCCTCAGGGAAGTTCCCCGCCTCCTGATTGATTCTTCCAAGCGTAGTGTTGCTTTTAGCCTGCTCTGCAGGAAATCCCAGTTCCTCCGCAAGATTACATGCTTCCAAAGCGCACGCTTCCGATCTGCCGGGATCCGAATGAAGACAGGCATAAGCAAGTTTGTTCAACACAGACACAAACCCTGAACAGGGAGGTTTCAGTCTTAGGCTTTCCAGTTCCTTCTCCAGCGCTATGGTCTTCTCATTCGACATACCCATTACTCCAGACTGAACTCATTAGAAAGATTGTCTCAACAACAACAGGATCGAAGTGACATGCACCACGTTGCGTGTCACCAGATTCTGTTATTACTCCTTGGCATAATATCCGTTCGTGTTACAGGTGTCAATTAATCAGGGTAGGAAAAGGCGCGAACAGGTAGAAATCAGTTTTTCTCAAGAATCCATCTTGAAATGCCTGATGGAAGCGCAAACCAGAGTTGCTGTTTTGACTGAAGATGCTCCAGCAATTCATCATACATAGACAATCGCTGCTCATTCATATAGTCAGGATGAACAATGACATTAATGAGACCACCTATTTTGTAGATATCATCAATTTGCGCTTTCCAGATATCGATACCAGATTCGCATAATTCCTCGAAGAGAGTAAAATCTTGCCATAGAGTAACAGGAAGCTCTACACATGCATCACTTAACTTGAAAGGATAGTAACATCTACATCCACCAGGTTGTGGCTGAAAAGGATCCCATGCTGGTATGGAAGAGTCCCATGAGAATGGAAGTTCTCTCAGAAGATTCGTTTTATAGAGTAGAGAAGGGCTCCGGAAACCAGTGGCCCCCCATTTTTCTGCAGCATCTCTGATCGCTGGTAATCTTTTTTGAAAAACTGCTCTAGATGAAAAGAGCTTCCCGTCATGATACACTCCATGTACACCTATCTCATGACCGGATGTCTTTAGTTCCGAAATAAGTGTTGTATCAACGTCGTACCTGTCTGTTACGAAATTCCAGCAAGAAGTAATCCTCTTATCTCGCTCTATCTTTATCAATTTTCTTATGTTCTTCTGTCCTTTAGCTGTTTCGACATCATGGGTTATCATGACGGCAGCAGTGTATTTACCTGGCCATTCGAAATTCGATTTATCTTCAGATATGATCGATCTTATACGAGTGTTTCCAATTTCCTTGAATATTCGCTTTGCCCGAACTCTTCTAAGGTAAACTTGGAGACCTCTCGGAA
>JAIOQY010000092.1 GCA_021108435.1 Candidatus Aegiribacteria sp. | reverse complement strand
GAAACAGTGGCAACATTCTTGGCTTGTGAATACTGTTCTGGTTATGCAGAGCGTTATGGTTAAAGAATGGAGAACTGAATGTTTATCTTATCTATCTTTATTGCCGCTCTACTGTCCACCGTAAGTGTTACTATCACAGAACCAGTTGATGGAGAAACCTACAATGGTGACTGGCTTACTATACGAGCGATTGTGGAGAATGAAAACGAAATCCCTGAGTATGTGCAGTACACTCTGAACGGCCAGACTGCTGTTGATATTTCCCGTCTGAACACAGACTGGTACACATATATGCAGAATGATCTGCACCATGGATTCTCGGAATCTCCAGCTCCGGAAGACAATACTGTCTTCTGGACTGCTCCCATTACCGGAACAGGTCACGAGTTTCCCACACCCGTGGTTGTTGACGGTCTAGTGTACTACCCCCAGAACTTCGATGGAGACACGCTTTTTGCTCTTGATGCTGCGACAGGTGATGTAGAGTGGATTTTCACAGGAATCGGCTCCACAGATGATGCGGTCACCGTCAAAGATGGAAAACTCTATATAGCCAGTGATTCCATTTATTGTCTGGACGCTCTGACGGGTGCGAGGATATGGGCTACTGGTGCTGGCAATTGGGAAGGAAGTACACCTGTTATGGTAGATAACAGGGTCTATTGCGGTTGTCATAATGGAAGCTACGCCTCAATCATATTCTGTCTTGATTCCAGCAACGGAGAGGTCTTATGGGATACGGAATTATCAGGCAGTACTGTAAGCTGCATGACCTGTTGGAATAATACACTGTTTGTTCCTACTTATGGGTGCATGTCTACTCCTGGAAAACTATATGCTCTTGACGCAGATGACGGCTCTATTGAATGGGAAAAAGAAGCATCTTCGTGTCTGGGCTATTGGGACAGTTCACCTACAATTGTTGACGGAGTCATCTACATCGGTGATTGTGATAGTTACATACGTGCAATAGATGCCTGTTCCGGGGAAACAATCTGGGAATACTATTTAAGTGGTGGCCCTTCCTACGATTCCATAACAGCTACTCCAGCCTATGCTTC
Organism: Candidatus Aegiribacteria sp.; assembly: GCA_021108435.1. Classification (NCBI taxonomy): domain Bacteria; kingdom Pseudomonadati; genus Candidatus Aegiribacteria; species Candidatus Aegiribacteria sp. The sequence goes on along the minus strand of JAIOQY010000092.1, from coordinate 1,704 downwards.
GGGAAGTATTTATGTTGGCACAGATTACCACTGCTTCGCATCACTGTCCTCTGATATTGGTGCACTTAACTGGGAAGTAGATGGAACGATACACGGTTCTCCGGCTGTAGCGGATGGAATTGTATTCTTCGGTGAATTCTATCCTGTCAGTGGCAGTGTAAGCGTTATCGCATTGAGTTGTTCTTCTGGATCTACCATCTGGACATATCAAACAACCGCAGATTATCTCCATGGCAGTCCGTCAATCACTGATGGAATTGTGTACATCCCGGTAGAAGATGGTTATCTATACGCTTTCGGTACGGGCCTGAAGTATACTTACCGGGATGATTTTTTCGCAGAGGTGGGATCGAACGAACTCATAGTAACATCCTTCGACGAAGGAGTTCCTGCTGCCGCGGATACCATTAACTTCACTGTTACCGAAACGGGGATCAGCTTGGAACCTACTCACCGCCTTGGACTTTGCGCAAGCCCAAACCCATTCCATTCCTCAGCATCCATATCATTCGAGCTTTCTGAGCCGGGATGGACATGTGTAACAGTGTATGAGCTGTCTGGCAGGATGATCAGAACACTTGAGAACTCAGAACTGGGAGTTGGTCAGCACTCCATCGTTTGGGATGGGCGGAGAGAGAATGGTGAGGCTGTTTCAGCAGGTTTATACTTGTGCAAAATTCAATCAGGTGAGATTTCTGAAACCATAGGCCTTTGTTTATTGAGATAAGAGCCATAACCACAAAATGCAGCAGAACTGCAGATATTTGACTTCGTGTCAGTGCTTCCGCAGTCTGCTGATTTAGAATGTTGACGAGATAAAAACGGTACCGAGACAGGAATAGGAAACAGGACCAGGATAAAACAGCAGAGGAGACAGGAACACTAACAGCAGGAAACAGGCACGGGGTAGAGCGTTCTGGCAAGGGTATCCCGTGCTGGTATGCAGAGTGTTGTGAGTATTACCAGTGATTGCAGCTGTAACCAGATCTGAAGGAGGATGGAAATGTGGATGTCAGATTTCGATGTGATAGTGTTCAATGAGCATTTAGGCGACAATATTGGGGATATAAATACTCCTTTTCCATTTAGGGGTGACCTGTCCAGTGAGAAGACCTTCTTCATCCCCTATGAGCCAAGGGGCTCAGGTTACTTAACTATGCAGGTGTACGATGTTCAGTATCAGAATCATAAAGTATTTCTAAACAACAGTTCGTTTCTATGTGGTTATGGGACTCATGAATTTATGAATAAGACAGGAAGAAACCGGTGGCGGGTAACAATGCAGAAGCTCAATCATACAAGTCTGAAAATGGGAGATAATACCATTCAGATCCAAAGAGCGAGTGGGAGTGACAACATACTAATCGGAACTATAGTAGTAAATTGGCGTAGCAAATGTCCGTGGGGTCCGTGATTTTCAGCTTACGAACAGAACAGCATTAAGTAGATACCATCGAAGTGTGCGCCGAGTGTGGCACCGAGTACGCTGAATGTTAACGAGAAAATAACGGCGTCGGCTTGAGCACACAAGAACAAAACGGAAATCGGGTAACCAGAACAAAAAGCCATCGCCGCAGAAAAGAACATAAAAGACAGAACGCGGACATCAGTTCTTTTAGAGTAGTTGCTTAGCTCGCTTGGTCACTTTGAGGAAGAGGTTGAATCTTTATCCTACCTTTTGCATAATACTTACAGGAGGTTACT
>JAIOQY010000091.1 GCA_021108435.1 Candidatus Aegiribacteria sp. | reverse complement strand
CTACACTCAGATCCGCAAGAACTTTAATTCTATCCAGCCCATCAGTTTCAGAAAGCTTCTTCAGGAGTATCTCAGTATCTTTCTTCTCAGGAGGATCAACCATGGGACTCCTTATATTCAGGATAAAGCTTCTTCACGCATTCAGGACAGATTCCGTGACTGAACTGAGTGTCTGAGCGCTCTGTTATGAATTTTTCTATCTGTTCCCAGTATCCGGAATCATCCCGGATCTTCTTGCAGGAAGCACAGTGTTTTTACTTCAGCAAGAGCTTTCGTAAGTTCTTCATTTGCCGTTACAAGCTCAATATTCTTCAGCCTGTAAATCTCGTTTTCCTTTTCCTTTTTCTCTGTTTCATAGCTTACCTGGAGTTCGTTGTATTTCTTGCTGCTTTCTTCAGTGAAAATCTCATCATTCAGTTCGCTGAATTTCTTGTAATATTCGAGTGCCTCCCTGAAATCACCTTTTTTCTCAAAGATCCTTGACATTACTTCGCAACAGTTTCTTTTAAGATCGGGCGCATCGATCTCCTCTGTGATAGCGAGTCCTCGCATGACATATTCCTGAGCCTTATCGAAACTGTCCAGCAATAAATGGACTTCGCCTATACTGGTGAGTGTTGTAGCAGCCACATGTCTGTTTCCGATTTCCTCAGCAATCTCAAGTGATCTGAAGAAGTATTCGAGCGATTTGTTGTAGTCTTTCATCTCTCTCAACACCACGCCGATATTGGTCAGAGAGTGAGGTATTCTCCATTTATTTCCGAGTTCTTCTCTTATTTCCAGAGCTCTCTGGTAGTACTCCAGGGCCTTTTCATGTTCTCCCTTGGTTTCAAGGTAGATGACTCCGGCATTGTTGAGAGAAGTGGCAAGCTTGTTTTTGGAATCGAGTTCTTCGTTGATTTTGATTGCTCTGTTGTAGAAATCAAGGGCGCTGTCCTTATCACCAATGGCATTGTAGATAACTCCGATATTATTTGACACGATTGCGATTCCCTGTTTGTCTCCGAGGTTCTCAAGAATCCTCAGAGCTTTCAGATAGTACTCCAGAGCCTGGTCAAACCTCGCCAGTCTCCAGTATACTGAGCCAATGTTGTTGAAGGCATTGGATATTTTCTCTTCATTATCATTTTTACTGATAATATCGAGATTTCTGATTCCAAATTCCAGAGCGATATGATGTTCCCCTAGACACTGACAGATCCAACAGAGTTCATTCAGGATTAAGGATTCCAGTTCCCTGTCTTCCGTTTCCCGCAATAGCTCCAATCCCTGCTTCCCAAATTCAGCAGCTTTCTGTAGATTATTTCCCTTGAATGCTACAATCAAATCTGCGAGAATCCTGATTCGATCCAACCCGCTTGTTTCGGGAAGTTTCTTCAGGAGAATTTCAGGATCTTTTTTTTCAGATGTTTCATCCATATGAACCTCTAACTTAAAGTATTCCAAAACAGGAATCCTGATCAGATACTCGTGCTTCTTTACAGATACTAACTTTGAGGAATTCGTATGGCAATACTTATCATTAGTATGATGAACTTTGTTGTTTTAGAAAGTCTCTGAATCAAAGTGTTTTCTTCTGCAGTACCAGTCTTTTCTCCAGCTTGTGAAATGTCGTTCATCTATCGCAAAACGTATTTTTCCCATCAGTACAGAGAAGTAATGAAGGTTGTGAAGTGTGGCAAGGATCGGTGCCAGCCATTCCTTCGCGTTGAACAGGTGCCTGATATAGGATCGGGTATATGTGCGGCATGCATAACACCTGCATCCAGGCTGAACTGGGCGTTGATCGTTTTTGAATCGTGTATTTGTAATATTTATATGACCTCCGGGTACGAAGAAGCTTCCTCCCCTGGCGTTTCTTGTAGGCACTACGCAGTCGAACATGTCAACACCAACGGCAACAAAATCCACAAGATCTTCCGGTTTTCCTACACCCATGAGATATCTTGGTTTATTCAGTGGAAGAAAATCAATACAGGATTTCACAGCTCTCATCATCTGTTTTCTTGGTTCCCCCACCGATACTCCGCCAATGGCATACCCGTCAAATTCCATTTCTGAGAGCACATGAGCCGCCTTCTTTCGGAGATCAGGAAAAGCACCGCCCTGGACAATGCAGAACATTGCCTGTTCTTTTTCCTGATGGATATTTCTGGCTCTTTCAGCCCATCTCAGAGTCAGATTGAGAGATTCCTCAGTTCGATTGTAATCACTTGGTTGCTCCAGGCACTCATCCAGTATCATCATGATATCGCTTCCGAAGGTTCTTTGTAAATTGATAACCTTTTCAGGAGTAAGGATATGGTTGGATCCGTCTATATGTGATTGAAATTGATAACCATCTTCAGAACGCTTTCTAAGCTGAGACAGGCTGAACAACTGAAAACCACCGCTGTCAGTCAGAATATTTCCCTGCCACGATATGAATGAATGCAGACCACCCGCATCCTCTATTACACTGGAACCGGGTCTGAGGTAAAGATGATATGTGTTTCCCAGAATTATCTGCCAGCCATCGTCAAGCAGATCTGAATTCCTGACGGTTTTTACACTTCCCTGAGTTCCAACCGGCATGAATACTGGGGTCTCGACCGGACCATGGGCAAGATTCAGCAGACCTCTTCTTGCTCTTCCTGATTTGCCGAGCAATGTGAATGATGGAGGATTTCTCAGTATCTATGTCCCTTCAGGATCAGGTGTTGAAGGAGGTGGTTCATCCCCCTGTTCTTCTTCTGGTGTATCTTCAGGTTCAACGATTTCCGTTTCCGGAGCTGATTCCTGTGATTCTTCCACTTCAGTGACTTCAACCTCCGGCAGGATAACTAAGGAATCCTCCTGTTCAGATTCCAATGGAAGTTCATCGATCTCTACATCCTGATCCAATGGAAGTTCATCGATCTCTACACCCTGATCCAATGGAAGTTCATCGATTTCTACATCCTGATCCAATGGAAGTTCATCGATTTCTACATCCTGCTCTAATGAGTCCTGAGGTTCAGTTACACTGCTTCTGTCTGGAAGTGAAGGAAGCAGCAGGGAATCGTCTATTTCGGGAATGATAATGGAATCAGAAAGTGTTTCAACAGGGAGAGTGGTTGAATCCGTAAATACTGTGTCATCTGGAATTCTTATGGAATCTGATGCTATCAGATTCAGTTCTATCGGTACTGGTTCGGCCTGCAGGCTGTCTGAATCACCTGTCAGAGAATTTTCCTCTGTTTCCTGCGTTATCGGAGTGAGATATGCAAAAGTTTCTGTGGAGTCCGCTGAAGTGGAATCACCATCCACTTTCAGATCTTCCATGCTTACTGAAAGATCCTCACCAAGCAGCAGGATGGAATGATCAGGATCAAGTCTCCTGACTTCTTCAAGTTCCAGAACAAGATCCGCTTCCATGTTGTTTCGATAATAGAGGCTTGCCAGTCTTACATGGAACTCGATGCTATCCGGATAAAGCGTTTTTAATTCCAGATAGGCGGCCAGAAGCTCCTCCTCTTCCTGTGGAAGTCTTGAAATTGCATGATGCTGATCAACTCCAGTACTGACCGCACTCCCGGGCGGCACGAAAACAATTATCGCTGTAACAATCAGAGAGGTAATTGTATACGCGATTACTTTCAACAATGCACGATTTCTGATACTTTGTATCTCTTCTTTGGTTCTGGGATCCATATCGACATTCAGGGGAACTATCTTCGTGTCGGATATCAACTGCAGCAGGGTCATCTTTTTCCGTGGAACAGGTATCAAACCAATACCTGAAAGTATCAGTGGGGGTGTGAACAGCAGTCTTCGCAATGTCTGCCATTCCGACGGATTATATCCGTGAACGCTGATCTCAGCGAGCCCCAGGGCTTCAAAAGGAGACTGTTCCAACCTTTTGATTCTTGACTTTTCCAGCCATGCAAGCATCGTGGCAGACAGGAGATAACTCACAGGAAGAAGCAACTGCCAGTTGCCGGAAAGCAGAGAGAAAAGAGCCTCCAGAAGTAAAGTCCAGGAAAGAATGACTGATATTTCCAGAATATACAATCCTGCCAGTTGTCTGAATTTCGGAGAAATCCTATTAAGCCAGGCATATTTTCTGGCGGTTAGTGTCACTGTATCTACTCCTGTTCTATCAACATGACATCACCATAGCTGTAGAATCTGAACTGATGTTCAACAGCGTATCTATAGGCGTTCATCATGAATTCATAACCCATGAATGCCGCTACAAGGCATAACAATGAACTCTCAGGAAGGTGGAAGTTTGTAATCAGGGCGTCCACATTCCGGAAGCTGTATGGTGGAAATATAAAGATTCCGGTCTCTCCCGATAAACTCGTCTCTGAATTTACATCTACTGTTTCAAGAACTCTTGTTGTTGTTGTTCCCACAGCAATGACTCTTCTTCCTTCCTCTCTTGTATTTCTGATTGCCGAAAGGGTCTCAGCTGAAACATAATACTCCTCCGGATCTAGAGTGTTATCCCCAAGAATACTTGAACGAAGGGGTTCGAATGTTCCTGGTCCTACATGGAGAGTTACGTAAGTATGTTCTATTCCTTTTTCTGCGAGACGTTTCAGCAGTTCCCGGTTGAAATGAAGACCGGCGGTCGGCGCGGCAACTGCGCCTTTCTCCGATGCGTAGACAGTCTGATATCTTTCATCATCCAATTCGTCGGGGGTACGTTTTATGTACGGAGGTAATGGTACCTGTGCAGTTCTACTGAGAGTGTCATCGGTGTCCTTGCAGGAATTGAATTCAATAATTGCTCTTCCCTGGTCCAGTCTTTGCTGTACGGTGCATGAAAGATCATTTGAGAATTCAATGGTTATTCCTGTTTTTGCTGCTCTGCCGGGACGGACCAGAGCTTTCCAGATCCCATGACCGAGTTCACGAAGAAGAAATGCTTCAACTTTGCCGCCAGTGTCTGTCCTGTTTCCTGACAGTCGCGCCCTGAAAACCTTTGTGTTGTTCAAAACCAGAAGGTCCCCTGGAGAAAGAAGGTCAGGAAGATCGCTGAATACGTTCTCGGATAATTCTTTCTTCGCGATGGATGAAACCAGAAGTCTGCTTTCTGTTCGATCGGAAAGAGGCATCTGTGCAATCAGATTCTCCGGGAGAAAATACTGAAAGTTCTCTTTGAGCAGGTTTCTCTTATCTATCATGAGAGGGGAAGTCGGACGGTAAACCAGGTTCCGTATCCAGTTCTGCTTCGTACACTGACAGTGCCGCCCATCTGTTGAGTAAAACTTCTTACGATTGTCAAACCAATCCCCAGACCTCGAGTAACCTCGATGTTATTGCTGCCTGTGTAGAATCTATCGAATACATTTGGCAGATCCTCTGGAGGGATACCGCTGCCGGTATTGAATACTTCAAGAATCCAGTGAGTGCTGTTATCCAGTCTTACGTTGATATTCACTGATCCATCAGGTTCATTGTACTGAATAGCATTGTGTACAAGATTTCCAATTATCTGTTCAAGGCGTGACCTGTCGAAACTTGCGGTAAAGGGTTCTGAAGGAAGTTCCGCCCTTACAGAAACCTTCTGGTTTTTTCCCATTTCCGAGAAGATAGGTAATAGTGAAGAGACAACATCCGCAGGACGAGCCCAGATAATTTTCAGAGTTTCATCGCTCAGTTCTATCTTCATGAAAGTCAGCATTCGCTCTGCATATTCAACAAGGTCGATAAGTGCGGTATTCATAGCCTTCAAGGAATTCTTCTGATCAGATGTGAGCTTCCCAAGTTTTTCTGAGATCAGTAGATCCGTATGTCCTCTGAGAGTGGTTATCGGAGCTCTCATTCTGTGAGAAAGACTGAGAAGAAGATCTTCCAACCCTATATGTTCACTGGGCTTTTCTTCCTGCTGCATAACATTATTCTGTTTATCCTCCTGAGTGTTTCTGAGCAGCCACAGTGATAAACCCACACATAGAGTGCGAAGAAGTCCTGGAAGCGGTTTTTTAAAAGCGTCTCTGTGACTGCTCCCCGCTGTGAGAGTTCCTATCGCTCTGCCTTCGGAAATAAGCGGAACGGACAATTCACTTCTGGATGATGGGAAAATAGACGAAAATCTTTGATCAACTGCTGTATCAGGGACATAGCACGTTTCCGTATGCGTGTAAGCCCAGGATGCAATTGATGGAATTTCGAGAGAAAGAATACCTGGATCTGTTGAGGTTCCAGATGATACAAGGGGTCTGAGAACAGGTTCTCTGGAGCTAACCTTGTGTATAACCATATATTCAGCTCCGATGATTGATCCAATTTCATCAAGCAGCGTTTGCACATTTCGCTCACGACCCTTCAGAAGAGCCATGAATTCTGAAATTGAATTCAATATTTTCATCGTGCTTCTTTGATACTGATGTGATTGTGAATACTGCATCAGTATGGGAACAAGCTGAAGAACCAGTCTTCCAAGGGGGTCCAGATTGCGGGACGGTGTTCCTGAAATTTTGAGATGAGCCTGACCCTGTTTCTGCTGAACTGGAATTGTCAGATTGAATCCAAGAATATCTTCCGTCCAGGTATTCCTGCTCTTATCAAGTTGAGCTTGTTCACTTTCAGTCAGTGGTGCATCTCCAACAGCTACTTTTCTCGATCTGGAGATGTATGCAGCTCCTCTGGCTCCAGTGCCAACTCTGAGGAATTCGAGGAGAGAGTGGACTGAATCTTTTTCTCTGTTGAATTCATTAAGCACGTCTATAAGTTCAAGAATGATCTGTCCGGGATAGGTTTCAGTATCCGAGCCTCTAATCATATCAACAGGCATGAAAAAGACAATCAGACTCTCTCCATCAGGCATGAGCAGGCTGGTCATTTCAAAGTGCGTAACAAGGTTTTCTGTGATAACCAGTCCCGCTCTGAACTGAAAGGGAGCAGCCATAGTATCGGCTTTGCTTTTAAACAGAGCAGATACTCTTGTTTTGTCTTCTTTTATTATCCAATCATTGAACTGTGTGGAAAGCAGTTCCTTTCCTCCTGAACTGGAAACAATGTGGGCTGCATGACTGTTTACTGCAACGATAGTTCCTTTTCCATTAATCCTTACCGCAGGAATGGGAATTACGGAGAAAAGGGTTTTTGCAAATTTCGAGTCATCCTGTTCAAATGTTGTCATTGCCATCGAGGGAGAAGAAAAGGATACAATCAGCAATCTGTTGCCGACACCAACTTTCTGAAGAGATGCGACTAAAGATCTTTTATTCATGTGACCTGTTTTAGTCAGAACCGAGAATTCCCTGATCCGTTTTCCTGAAAGGCTTTTCGAGCTTGCGGAAATAAACGCCGTCATTGAAACCTGATCGAGAAAATCTCGAAGAGAAGTGCCTCTGTATCCGGCAAAAATCTCGTTAGCGGTTTCCGTCATAGCGAATACATGTCCCGATTCATCAGTAAGAATTCCCGGTCTGCCACCATGAAATATCTCCAGCCATTCCTCCAGTTCGAGCCTTGAAGCGCTTTTCAGCGATGTAATTCGGGAATCTCCCGCGCTTATGGAGATGGATAGCCAGATCTGTCCGTCAAGGAGTATTGGAAGTGCCCCATCCTCCTGAAGCGAAAGGATGTTCAGTATTACATCTCTATCAATAGTAAGTTTATCAATCAATTGAGACATTAAAGGAGAAATATTATGTACAATATTCCTCAAAAATGAAACAACCAGCGAGTCCTCCTGAAAAGCAAATTCGACTATTTTTTTGTCTGTGGACATTATTCACCCCACCTGAATCCAATATGGTACTTGCAGGACGATAAACAAATTCTATATTAAAGACCAAGTCGGATAAGGAGGGCATTTGAAAAGACCGATTTTTTACAATTGGAGTATCACATCAGTTAACAGAAAAACCGCGATTGCGGAATTACTAAAGCTATTCTCATTTCAGAAAACCACTGAGGATCTTCTTTTAACAGCACTTGAAACAAGAGAACAGGCCGAACCGACAATTGTTCATAATGGTATTGCAATGCCTCATTGCAGGAGCATTCTCGTAGATGACTTCATGATTGCCATCGGGAAATCAAAAAAGGGCATTCCCTGGCCTGTGGAAAAAGTTAAGGTAATTATACTTTTCATAACTCCTGTGAGACCGTCCGGACCGGAAGAGCACATGAAGTTAATCAGGCATCTGGCCAAACTGCTTCGAACGGACGGAGCAGAAAAACTGCTGTCAGCCGATTCACCGGTTGAAGCAGCATCGATATTAAAATTTACCCTCCAGGAAAGTAAGCAGAATGAATAAAGACCTTGAAAGACTGATCAGCCTTCACGATCTTGATGTCATGATATCAGACCTCCAGAATAAGGATATCCAGAAACAGGAGAAAAAACTGGGGCTGTCACCAGCTGCAGCAGTAGCGGAACTAAAAAAGATGCGGTGTGAACTTGCTTTATTAATCACCCGGAGAAATCGTGATATGTACGATCAACTTGCCAGTCATTACGGGAATGCTGTAGTTCCTGTTATAAATGAACGATGCAGTGGATGTTTTACACAGTTACCCACTGCCTTTGTTGCTTCTCCTGACAGAAACAAACAGGTTGAAACATGTCCTGCCTGCGGCAGGTTCATCTATTGGTGTGACTGACCCGGTAAAATCTGGACGGAGAGAAATATGAACCTATCCAATATCAGGGAAGCACTTACATACGATGATATTCTGATTCTACCAGGTCGATCGAGTATACTCCCCTCCGAAGTAGATCTGACAACAAAACTTACCCGGGGTATTACTTTGAATATTCCCATTCTCAGTGCTGCAATGGATACTGTAACTGAAGCCGATATGGCCATTGCTCTTGCACAGGAGGGAGGTTTGGGCGTTATTCACAAAAACCTGTCACCCGTCAGTCAGGCAGAACACGTAAGACGAGTGAAAAGAGCAGAAAGCGGTGTTATTGTGGATCCGGTAACACTTGAAATAGACTCGGTTATTGGCGATGCTCTCGAACTCTCACATATACACGGAGTATCAGGTTTTCCTGTCATGAACGGTGACAGACTTGCGGGAATGCTGACTAATCGTGATTACCAGTTTGAGTCAGATTCTTCCACTCCTGTAAGCAGACTGATGACAACGGTGGATGAACTGATAACCGCTCCTCCTGATACAAATCTTGAGGAAGCTCTTGATCTGCTGAGAAAACACAGGCTTGAGAAACTGCCTCTGGTGGATGGTGAATTGCATCTTATGGGCCTTATTACAGTTAGAGATATTCACAATGCCATCACTTTTCCGAACGCATGCAAGGATTCTTCTGGTCGTCTCAGAGTGGGCGCGGCCATAGGTGTGGGGATGGATGCAGTTAAACGAGCAGAGATATTAGTGGAAGCAGGTGTTGACTGCCTGTTCATCGATACAGCCCATGGTCATTCAACCCGGGTAGTTGATTCGGTTTCATTGCTTCGGAAAGAATTCCCGAAAGTCTCAATTGTTGCCGGTAATGTTGTTACGTCTGAAGCAACAAAAGACCTCCTTGAAGCGGGAGCGGACGGGGTTAAAGTTGGTGTTGGTCCAGGATCGATATGCACCACCAGAGTTATTGCCGGTGTGGGATGTCCACAGGCATCAGCCGTTTCTGAATGTGCTTCAGCTGCTGCGGAGTATGATGCACCTGTTATAGCTGATGGAGGTATTAAGTATTCCGGGGATATTGTTAAGGCTCTTGCTGTTGGAGCATCGTCTGTGATGATTGGAAGCCTCCTTGCCGGTATTTCGGAAAGCCCCGGTGAGACTACAATATACAAGGGCAGGAAGTTCAAGGTTTATCGTGGTATGGGTTCTATAGGAGCTATGAAACAGGGAAGTGCTGACAGGTATTTTCAGAGCGAAAGACCTCTGAAGAAACTTGTTCCCGAAGGAATTGAAGGAATGGTTCCTTTCAAAGGGCCACTGATCGACTATCTGAACCAGCTCACCGGTGGTTTAAGACAGGGCATGGGCTACATAGGATGTTCTGCTGTGGCTGATCTCCCCGGTAAGGCATTATTTGTTAAAATTACTTCAGCAGGACTAAGAGAAAGTCATGCTCATGATGTGATGATTACTAAAGAATCACCAAACTACACTATAGATGGAAATGCTTACTAAACTCCTCTCATCCGTTGCAGAGGGCGGGAAAATTCTCATCGATGAAGAGGATTATCTTCTGGCCCGTGTAAGAATTCACGATAAGGTTATGCTTGCAGAGGTGAGCAGAGGTTCAGCCGGCGGACTGCCTCCAGGGGAATGTCCTGATATAGAGGGACTGATCCTTCCCGATTCAGAAGTACATCCTGAAGATGACAGTAACGTAAAAATACTCCTGTTCTCTCTGCCGGATAATGCTATCCTCCTTATGGAGCGGATCATAAGTGATGGAAGAGTATCAGAGACAGAGGCCGTTTCGACAGGAATGCAAGTACTTGAGATACTCCGTTCGATTCACGATTCCGGTAACAGGGTTGGTTATCTCGGTCCTGAAAATGTTCTGATAACAGATGAGGGGAAGCATTTCATCCTTGGTGGCGCTCGAGGCATACCGGATACTCCATTTTCCCCGCCTGAAGCTGTTGGAAAGAGACCGGATGATCCTCGAAGTGATGTTTTTGCTCTGGGTCTGCTGATGTTCAGAATCATAGCAGGAAGCGATAATCGCGATGTTCAGATAAATGCCTGGAACATGCTTTCCCGAAAGATGCTTGCGCTTCTTGAAAACATGGTCTCCCTGGAAGAGAACAAAAGATTTCCAAATCTCACTGTTCTTTCCAATGCGCTTCGCAATCTGAAATCAGATCTGCAGGTGGATACTTATGGAAAACCCCGGGAAAACCGGAAGGGAATACTTAAGAAGAAAGCTTTCTGGATTCCCGTTGCGCTGGTAGCGATCGCTATCGTTTGTTTTCTTGTATTCAGCAAACCCGGTGATGTTGAATCAGATGAGGATAACACAATTCCTGTCGATTCCACGGCTTTTATATCTGAGACACCATTATTGAATGATGATACATCAGAAATACCTGTAGAGAATATTGATTCGATAGCGGAGTACGAGCCGATACTCTGGATCACTAATGGAACCGGTCAACCTGGACTGGCGAGTGATTTTCGAGAAGGACCAGCTTCAGAAATATCAGGAGTTTACTCCTGTACAGGGAGCTTACGCAGAAGCTCGATTCTCCTTGTAAGAAGGAATGATCCGCACATGCCTGTTTCGCAGCAGGGAAGGAATTATGAGCTTGCATTAGAGCTGGCTTCAAGTAATCCTGTGTTGTCGATCAAACCCGTTGATATAAATATACTGCTTGGAAAAGATCTTGTTAATGATGTAATTCCCTCGGGTGTAACAATATCCCCTGAAGCTCCAGCAGGTACTCTTTATGTGGATATCGCAAATCATGGTGTTGGAGGAGTATTTGGCGGGGCTGGTGCCGCAACCTGGGTAAGATCCGTTCTTAATGGAAGAAGTATTCTGGTCGGGGGAGAGGAATGGTTCATTGAAGTAGTTGATTTTCGTAATGGAGACATACTGAACGTTGAGCTGGGAGTAGAAACAGAGCTGGATTCAACGGTATTTTTCTACAGAAGAGAGATCCCGATCTGTAAGTCCGCTGAAGCGATTTTAAGATATGTAATTCTTGAGGATTCTACTGTAGATGAGTCTTCCGATCTTTCACTTTCCATTCCGGATATCTGGGTTCTTCTGGGAACCGACTAACCCCTTAAGAGCCTTCAATATTTGCTGTTTTCATATTGACTTTTCCATGAAATATGAGATATTATTATATGGATATTTTTATTCTACAGGAGGTCTGATGAAATTTGCTATCGATGCCAGAGTTGTAGATCCCATTCATGGAGCAGGTGTGATAACAGAGATTTCAGAGCAGAATATCTCGGGCGAAATGCACGAGTGTGTTGTTATTGAAATCGTTGTTGGAAAGAAAAGGGTACTTGTACCAACAGAGAGTCTGGATGATGCAGAACTGCGACCTGTTGTTTCAAAAGCAGAGCTTGATGATGCTCTTGAGGAACTATCAAGAGAACCAGATGAACTTCCGAAAGACTGGCGGAGAAGAATCGAGAGATTGAAGGAAAGAGTCCATTCCGGAGAACCCAAAGAAGTCGCCAAGGCTATCAGAGACATTATTTCGCGATCAATTCTGAATAAGATGAATCCCTCAGAAAAGCGTGTGCTTAATGAGGCCGTCAATGTGTTTGCAGGCGAAGTTGCTCTGGTAAAAGATATTGAAAGCAATTCTGCAAAGGAAATCATCCGGAAACATGCAAGGAACGGTGTTCAGAAAAATATAGAAGCCATGAAAAACAGCGAAAACGCTGTGAATGGAACATCTGATGAAGAAAAAGCACCAAAGGAATCGAGCAAGAGCAAAGCAAAATCATCTAAAATAATTGCTAAAACAAAACCAAACAGAAAAGCAACCGGAAAGAAAGAATAACCTTATCTCAACACAGAGTAATATTATTCAGCATGCATAGAACCAGCCTTGAAAGGGTTCTTCTAGCTCGATTGTATACAGGGAGCGAGCCCAAAGCAGTAGGTTCTCCTCAGGAGATGATCTCTCTGGTTAAATCCGCTGGCGGCACAGTTATAGAGGAGATATCGCAGAGGAGGAACTCCCCCGATCCAAAACTGTTCTTCGGTAAAGGTAAAACTGCAGAAATAAAAGAAGTATCTGAGCGCGAAGGCATTTCTACCATCGTATTCGACCACAATCTCACTCCAGGCCAGGTAACTCGACTTGAGGAGATAACTAATTGCAAGGTTATTGATCGAACTGAACTGATTCTCGCCATCTTTGCCGGACAGGCTCGATCAAAGGAAGCGAAGCTTCAGATCGAACTTGCTCAGCTGAAGTATGCCCTTCCGAGACTTACAGGCATGTGGCACCACTTCTCCAGACTTGGAGCAGGAATCGGAACAAGAGGTCCAGGAGAAACACAGCTTGAGATAGATCGTAGAAGAGCCAGATCCAGAATATCCCTGCTGGAGGAAAAGATTTCAGAGGTAGAATCCCGCTGGAAAGTTGTCTCGGCAAGACGACGGAAAATGTTTAATATTACCATTGTCGGTTATACGAATGCTGGGAAAAGCACACTGCTCAATACACTTTGCGATTCAGGTGTGTACACTGCAGATAAACCTTTCGCTACTCTCGATACTACATCCAGACGACTTAAATTGCCTGATGGATCAGATGTGCTTATCTCTGATACCGTTGGCTTTATAGAAAGGCTTCCCGAATCTCTTATAGCCAGTTTTCATACAACTCTGGATGTGGCAAGGAAAGCTGACCTGCTGCTTGTAGCAATTGACAGGTCCAGCAATTTCAGAATCAGGCATTTTGAAACGGTCAGGAAAACTCTTGATCGAATTGGAGTTGATGCTTCAGTACCTAGATTGACTGTTTGGACAAAATGTGATGCGGTAGATGACTATAGCAGACCCAAAACAGGAGTAGCAGTATCCGCATTTGAAAATGAAGGATTCCATGATCTCCTTCAGAGTATCATCCATCATAGAGATCAATCACTGGATTGGTTTGAACTTGTTCTTGAACAGAATCATGATAGTATCATCCACTGGCTTTACAATAACTGTGTTGTGAGAAATGTTATTGAAGGTTCAGACGGTTCTGTGAATGTTCTTGGTGGAACCCTGAGGGGGTATAATTCAGTCGTTGGCAAGCTGAAGATATCTAATAAGCTCCGAAGCTTTTCTCGACTTGCGGCACCACCATTATAAGAGTACTTCAGGGAAAAAGAATGAGGTTGAACATGGCGGCAGGTATTGATCCGGATAAACTGAGAAACAGTCTTCAGAATAGACTGGAGAGTCTGAATAATCTCTACTCGAATAATTTGATATCACAGAATACGCTTTCGAGTCAGCTTCTTGAACTGATAACCACGAAAGAGGCAAAATCTTTCTGGGATTTGACCATGAAGCAGGATCTTACCGCAAGAAGAATGCTGGCCATGCTTGAGCATCCAAAACGCTGGGTTGAAGATTCCTCCAGTCCGGAAGAGGAAAGGCTTGATATTTTCAAGGAGAGATTGATTGAAATTTTCCTGCAACCTGATGTATCTTCAGAAGATCTCCTTGAAATGCTGTTGGATACCGCATGTCTCCCGCATTTCGAATCAAGTGTCTTCTCTCGAGACAGCAAGGTGTCCAGCAAGAAATCGGGAGCCAAATTGAGCATACTTGACTGAGGAGTTAATGACGTCCTTGCTTATTCCGTTTCTTCTTATATTCTTTCAAAATGATGGGATGAATTCTGATGACAGGATTCATCTTGAGAATCTTCGTACACTTGAATTCAATTATCAGATTGATTCTACGGATTGGACAGTAGCAGTAGAACTTGCAGAAACACTGCATGCTCTTAGAAGAGATAAACCAGCATTGGAGATTATGCGGAGAATACCTGTTGATGAATTAAGTTCACAGGACAGATTATTCATGGCGATGCTGCTGGTGTACGATTGTAATATATCAGATGCGGCTCGTGTTGCTGCTCCTGTTCTCATTCCGATAGCTGCTATTTTGCTTGCAGCCGGTTCAGGATTTCTTTATCTGAGTGGAAAAAGGAGAGATCAGTGAAGAAAATCATCTTTAATATTATCGGGCTTATCCTTACGGCTGCCGCTCTCTATTACCTTGTAGATTCTTTCCTCAAAGGAGCTGCTGAGGCTGGAGGATTCGAGAATCTTCTCTCCTTCAATCCAGCTCTGTTCATCCTCTCATTTCTGTTGATGATACTGCATCTGATGGCTGCGGCATGGTCATGGATGCTTGTCTGTGGTGTAGCGGGAGCCAGAATTTCATTCAGGCAGGCATTCAATATCCATTTTCTTGCTCAGGTTGGGAAATACATCCCTGGAAAGGTCTGGGGAGCCGTGGGAAAGATCGGATTATCAAAGAAAATAGGTATACCCGCCGCCAGAACAGGTCATGCACTTATTCTCGAGAGCCTTTTCATTATAGCAGGCTGTCTCCTTGTATCTCTTCCTGTTATTCCTCTCGCTGCGGAGAAGATCGGGATGGGAACAACACTTAGTGTCCTGATTGTCCTGGCTGTATCGGGAGTGGTCATATTCACAGCGCATCCCGGAGCATTCCGAAAAATGTTGAAAATTATCACATCTCTTACAGGGAAGGATATTGACATACAGGACCCCGGATTTGCCAGCGTTCTGAAACTTCTGCCTGTCTATCTGCTTGTCTTCCTGCTTCAGGGGATTGCATTTGTCTTCCTGGCAAGAAGTTTCGGGATGGATCTGCCATTTTTCCCAGGAGCTTTTCTCCTGCCCACCGCTGTCGGGATAGGATTTCTTGCGGTGTTCTCTCCCGGAGGGCTTGGTATCAGGGAAATTTCTCTGGTCTGGCTTATCGGGATTGTTGTCACGTCCGGAGAACCCGGACAGGCATCTCTTGTATCGATTGCAGCCAGACTATGGATCACACTTGGTGAAGCTCTGGCGTTCGTTGCAGCCTTGATCTGGTGGAGCGGCAACAAAAAGATGAGGAAGCAATAGAAATGTTGATTTGCTCGGCATGGCGGGAAATCAAGTGTTCCGGTGGTTGGATAGAAGGTTTCGCTGTTGCTTGACATCTTTGTCGATGCTGATGCATGCCCTGTCAAAAAGGAAATATTCCGGGTCGCAAAACGATATGGTTTGAAGGTCATTCTCGTTTCGAACTCATGGATGCGTACTCCTGAATCAAGCTGGCTGGAATTGATTGTTGTGGATAAAGGGGCAGATGTGGTTGATAACTGGATCGTTGAACATGCAGGCAGCGATGACATCGTTATTTCGGGTGACATACCTCTCGCCTCGAGGTGTCTGAAGCAGGGAGCGCTGGTCCTGGGGAACACAGGACTTCCTTTCGATGAGGACAACATCGGGGATGTTCTGTCTATCCGGGATCTCCTGCATGATCTCAGGGAACAGGGAATGATGACCGGGGGACCCAGGCCTTTCGCGAAAAAGGACCGTTCAAGATTCCTGCAGGCATTGGATGAAATGATAGTGAAAATCCGCCGCAGGAGAGGCATCAACTAATGAATGATCTGACGATACGAGTATTCGGAAATATGGATCGGGACACTGTAATCGATCTTTGGATTGAGTGTGGATTGACTGTTCCCGGGAACAATCCTGTAAAAGATATTGAGAGGAAAATGGCGGATTCCCCGGACCTGTTCTTCGTCGGTGAGATCAACGGGGAATTAGTCGCGAGCTGCATGTCCGGATACGATGGGCACAGAGGGTGGATCTACTACCTTGCGGTGAAGCCGTCACTCAGGAAACGGTCCATCGCGCGGAATATGATGAAGCATGCTGAAGAAGCACTGGAAAAACTTGGATGTCCCAAGATTGATTTAATGGTCAGAAAAAACAATGAGGAAGTGATATCATTCTACAGGAGGATCGGGTACAGCGAAGATTCGGTTGTTGTCCTCAGCAGACGTTTATACGAGGACTAGAATCATCTCCCGGTTGTATTGTCTGAAGAAAGATAGTCAGGCTCAGTTATTCTGCTTCTTCATCTCCACGATCTTGTCTGTATTATCGTAAATTCTGAACATGACAATAGCAATTTCCATCCAGGCGCGAACCATGATCAGATAAAGGATCAGGACAACAGGACCCAGAATGATAGCACCCACTCCTGCTGTTGATCCCTGTCCAAAGGCGAAAACGATTAAACCCAGATAGCCGATTGCCATAAGCACAACAATGACCGCGTAGATGAAGCTAATTACTTTCGGAAAAACGAAACTCTCGAAAGAGAAATCGAACAGAGAACCGAAGAAGCCTTTCTTTTCCATTGTTGTTCCTTTCCTGTCAGAGTCAAATTATACATACATACATTTATATGATATTCATCTGTCAATACATATAGTCACCGGATTCCCCCAGTACTTCAAGGACCATGAATGCTGAGTCAGCATACGGCCCATCTGGTGACAGGATCAGATAATTATTTATTGCATCTCCTGCTCGCATGTAATCATTCCAGGCCAGATAGACCTGAGCCAGACCCCAGTAAGCTGGAGCATATCCTGAAGCTGCTAAAGGGAGAAGAAGCTCCCTGGCTTCCGCTCTACGCGAAGTGTTCCTGTAAACGGACGCCAGCAGAACAAGTGACTCTACTCCGATTAATCCTGGAGTCTGCAGATTCTTAATGAACCACATTTCAGCGGATGCTGTGTCTCCGGCACCGAGCCCTGCCCTTCCGCTGAGCAACCATATCTCAGGATTGGTTGGTGCCCTGAGAAATGCGCTGTCAGCCATAATTAAAGCGCGTTCCGGAGAGTTGATCATGAGCAGGAGGTTTGAAAGTTCATAATAACCACGGTAATCCTCAGGGCAGGCTTCAATATATTGCCTGTAATATTCTTCTGATCTGTTCCATGAGGATCGTTCGAGATGAACCTTCCCAAGGCCAAGAAGAGCCGGATAACAGTCTTCGCTGAGCTCCAGTACTAGAAGGAATTCCTCTTCAGCCTGTCCGAGCAACCTCTGACTGAGGTAAGCGTTGCCTGTTTCAAGATGAAGCTGTGCAGACAGTTCATCGATATCCATGGATTGCGAGAACAGACTCAGAATCAGAATAATGTACATGTTCAGCCTACCCTTTCCCGATTATATGCCTTATCATATTTCCAGTTCGGTGAATCGTCACATCAGATATTATCAACATTAAGAAGGAAATCCTATGAGTACATACGATCTTGTCATTATCGGGGGAGGACCAGCGGGCTATGTCCCAGCAATCAGGGCAGCGCAGCTTGGACAGCGAGTAGCAGTTGTTGAAGAAGAAGATCTTGGCGGAACATGCCTTAACAGGGGATGCATACCCACGAAAACTCTTGTAGCGAGTACATCTTTGCTTCGCCACGCAGCTTCAGCAAAACGATATGGACTTGAGGGGGAACTTTCATTCTCATGGGAAAAACTTGTCCGGAGGAAAGATCTCGTAGTGAAGCGACTCAGAAAAGGAGTTGAAGCACATTTCAGCAATCTGGGAATTGATATCATCAGAGAGCATGGCTCCATTAAGGGACCGAATGAGGTTCTTGCAGGAAACACTCTTCTCAGGACTTCCGGCATTCTGCTCTCTCCCGGATCAGCTCCGCTTAAACCAGGCCCTTTTGCGATAGACGGAGTTCAAACCAGCCGGGATGTTCTTGCCTGGGATTCACTTCCGGAGAGCCTGATAATCGTTGGCGGAGGCGTAATCGGTTGTGAGTTCGCATCTATCTTTTCCAGTCTTGGAGTAAAAATATCGATTGTTGAAATGCTGCCCTCCATTCTGCCGGGTATTGATGAAGATGTGACGCAGGTGGTATTCAAATCCCTCCAGCGCTCGGGAGTGACAATACTGACAGGAAATCCCGTTGAAGGGATTGAAGCGGAAGAAAACCAGATAACTGCTGCTCTTTCGGATAGCACTGAGATATCAGCGGAACGTCTTCTGGTGTCCATCGGAAGAAAACCGAAGCTTGAAGGACTCGGGCTTTTCGATGCAGGAGTCGAATTAACTTCTTCCGGAATATTAACGGATGAGAAACAGATGACAAATCTTCCAGGAGTGTACGCAGCCGGTGATGCTACTGGTAAATGGCAACTTGCTCATGCTGGATCTGCTCAGGGTTTGACAGCGGTCGAACACCTTTTCGGGAAAGGAGAACGTTCTGTCAATCCCGATATGATGCCGGGTTGTATTTTCACTAATCCGGAGATCGCTATAGTAGGACCATCCCTGGAAGAATGGGAAAGAAGAGGAATTCCTGTAAAGACCAGTATCTCCAGGTACATGGCTAATGGCAAGGCCGTCAGTATGAACGGAACAGATGGTTTCTTAAAGGTTATTGCCCGTGAATCTGACGATACTGTAGTAGGCATCCAGATTGTGGGAGCCGATGCCAGCAGTCTTGTTGGTGAAGCTGTTATTGCAGTAAATCTAGGCGTGAGCGCTTCATCCCTGGGCATGATGATTCATCCTCACCCTACTCTCACTGAGATGTTTATGGAAGCAGGAGAGGCTTTTGGTGAGGGGGCAATTCATGGTTGATCCTGCTGGCAAATTCATTCAAGCGATGGGTGAATTCATTGATATCGTCAGTACATTAAGGAGCCCTGAGGGGTGCAACTGGGATCGAAAACAGACAGTGGAATCTCTCTGCCCCTACATGCTTGAAGAAGCATATGAGGTTGCCGACGCAATTGAAAAGAATGATATGGATCTTCTGAAAGCAGAACTCGGAGATCTGCTGCTGCACGTAGTTATGTCTGCGATGATCTGTGAGGATGGGGGGAAGTTCTCTCTGGAGGATGTTGTGAAGGGTATTTCCATGAAACTTGTAAGAAGACATCCCCATGTATTCGGCAAAAACAAGAATGAACTTTCAGCGGAAGAAGTTGAAAAACAGTGGGAGACAATTAAGGCATCAGAGAAGAAGGAAGAAGGTTTCTTCCATTCTATTCCATCGGGAATGCCTGCCCTTCAGACAGCCTGGAGAATACAGCAGAGAGCATCAGAGGTTGGTTTTGACTGGTCTGATACAGCCGGAGCTAAAAGCAAGATCTTCGAAGAATTCGAAGAATTTGAGGCTGCAATGGAAACCGAAGATATAAATGCTCAGAAAAAAGAGTTCGGAGATATTCTATTCAGCATAGTGAACTATTGCAGATTGATTGGTTTCGAACCGGAAGCCGTTCTAAGAGTGAGCAACACAAAATTCATTAAAAGGTTTACTCAGATGGAGAAAATTCTGGCAGAATCAGGCAGTTCCCTGGCTGAGTCTGATATTGATATGATGGAAAACGCATGGCAGAAAGCCAAACTTCTGTAGTTCAGTTCGATTATTTGCTTCTTTTGTGGAGATACATCTGTTTATCCGCTTCAACCAGGGTTTCACGGATTGATATACCTGTGTTCGGATCCCAGTGAGCATTCCCGATAGAAAGTGTAACAGGGGTGCCGATTATATTTGTAGTTATCTCTGCCAGTTGTGAATTTTCCAGGATTCTCTCCCGTACTATTAGTGCAGTCTGTCCTGTCTCTATCAGAATAAGAAGAAATTCATCTCCCCCGTATCGAATCAGGAAATCTGTTTCTCTGATGCAATTACCCAGAAAAGCAGCAACTTCCTTCAGGATTCTGTCACCTGTTTGATGTCCGTAGAGATCATTTATCTGTTTGAAATTGTCTATGTCAACAATCAGGAATCCAATCCTGCTGTTGTATCTTTCAGCGCGCAGCTTTTCACGGCTTATGGCTATCTGGAAGAAGTTCCTGTTGAATACTCCTGTAAGAGAATCATGAATAGCCAGATTTCTCAGCTTCCGCTCAAGAGTGATTCTCTCAATGGTTCCCGTAAGATGACCAGCAAGCATCTCAAGCATATCCGTGTCGTCATTGGTGAACGCATTCGGTTCTCTCGAGAGTATCTGGAATACTGCTTCTGACGCTATCGGAATCGTAATGCCGGATCTGAATACATCATACTCAGTATCACTGCCAGGTATTTTATCATCATGGCTTTCAAACTGAAAGGTTCGTCCTTCGGCAAAGGTCATGCCGGTAAGACCAAAATCGAGATCTGTCTCGCTTCCAATTCTTTCACTCAGTTCCGAAGAAGTCGCTACCGTGATAAGAACGCCATCCTGTTCCTGGAATATCTGGTACAGGGCCGTACTCAAGAGCAATTCCGCTGCCTTTATCGTAATCTTGAATGCTTTCATTTTCATTGTACAGGTTACAAGTTTTGAAGCGGTATCATGAAGTATTCTCAGTCTTCGTCTGGCCAGACGCAGCTGCCAATCAAGATGTTTTCGTTCTATGGAGTGTCGGATGGCTCGAGAAAGATTCTCCGGATCAAGTTTGTTCTTTACGAGAAATTCCTGTGCACCTGCTTTAATACAGTTGAGTTCCAGCTTTTGATCATCAAGTACAGTGAGGACTATCAAAGGAGTATTTGTGGCATTTCTGCATATTTCGAAGGTTATCTCATCACATGAACTATCCGGTAGATCAAGAGCAGATATGATTACATCAAATGGTTCATTTGATATCCGTTTCAATGCGGCATCAAGGGATTCCGCCCTTTCGATGTGGAATTGATTTGAAGTTATGTTCTTCAGTGTTTTCCGGATAAATCTGGCATCCTCGAGATTGTCTTCTATCAGCAGCAGATTCAATGAAGGATCTATTATGCTACCTTCGCATTCTATAATTAAAGAACCTGTTATATACTACAAATGAATATTACTTATTCATATCAACAATTAAGCATCTTTTTTTCCAGAATCTTAATCATATGGATTCAATAATCCAGGAGCATAATAGAGAAAAGATACTTCACGTCGTCAAGAAGGCTGAGCTCTCTCTCTGATCGACTTGACTTCAACAAAATATCATACAATCCTATTCTAATGTAATCTACTGTTCAAATTCTGATGTATGAAATACTGGAAATATTTTCGATAGTGGTTGAACAATGCACATATTATCAGTTCTCACAATTATGACTGTACTGTCGTTTGTTCCTTCCAATCAGCTGTCATTGTATTCTGACCAGGCACAAGGCAGTTCTCTTCCTGAAATACAGTTACCCTCCGGTTATACAGCTTCGGTATTCTGCATTGATGTGAATGGCGCGGACGGGCTCGCATTATCAGAAGCAGGGGATCTGTATGCAGTGTCTGAAGCTGACGGCTGTATCTACAGCATTGATGAGAATGGTGATAAGGAGATAATAGCTGCGGGATTCAGAAACCCTGAAGGAATAGTAATAAAGGCATCCGGAATGATCTATATTGTTGAAGACATCGAAGAAGGCCGTTTGATTGGAATAACTCCATCCGGTGATATAGAGGTTATATCTGAAGGTCTCTCCTTCCCGGAGGGAGTTGATATTGCGAAGGATGGGAGCGTTCTTTTTACTGAATCATCACTCGAATCGAGGTCAGTTCCCATTCTCTCAGTTGTCAGGCAAGTAAATCAGGAAGGTATCCGTTCTGTTTACTCATCGCTTTATCTCTGGAGCTTATCGGATATTGCTGTAGACAGCTCCGGGACTATTTATGTATGTAACGAACTGTCGGGTTATGGTTTCATATCAGCATCCATTATACGGATTAACCCCTCCGATGGATCCTGGAGTGTTTTCTGCAGGGGGCTTCATGCATGCGAAGGAATTTGCTTTGGTGTTAATGGTGCGTTTCCGATGTATGTTGTCGAGGAGGATACAGGAGGAGGTTCTGGAAGGATCAGTGTTATCGACGAAGATGGTGTTGCCTCCGTATTTGCTGAGGGTTTTCAGAACCTTGAGGATATAGTGGTTGACCGGTCAGGCAGGATCTTTGTGAGTGAGGATACCAGCGGGAGAATTATTCTTATTCGTGGAGATCAATAACCGGGAATTGTCATAGCCTGCATTTTTTACTATTCTGTACCAGGTTATTACTGAATGGGGGATTTTAGTGTCCAGACTTGACGATTTAAGAACAGAAGCGCTTAAAGGCGGCGGAGAGAAAAAGAACCAGAAGCGTCATGAATCCGGTAAACTCACTGCACGGGAACGACTTCATCTTCTTCTGGACCCTGATACATTCCAGGAAATTGGTATGCTGGTTACTCATAACTGCTACGATTTCGGTATGGATGGAAAAAGGATTCCCGGTGACGGTGTTGTTACCGGATATGGTACTATTCATGGTCGCAACGTGTATGCATACGCGGAGGATTTCACAATCTTCGGTGGATCGCTGTCAAAAGCTGTTGCAGATAAGATATCACGGATTCAGGATCTTGCTCTGAAGAATGGTTCACCCATTATCGCCATAAAAGATTCCGGAGGAGCACGTATTCAGGAGGGTGTTAATTCCCTCGCGGGGTATGGGGATATTTTTTATAACAATGTCAAAGCCTCAGGTGTTATTCCCCAGATATCAGCGATTATGGGTCCATGTGCGGGAGGAGCAGTCTATTCCCCGGCACTTACGGATTTCGTTTTCATGGTTGATCATTCAGGATACATGTTTCTGACAGGGCCTGATGTTATTCGTGAGGTTACACACGAAGACGTGACTTTCGAAGAACTGGGCGGCGCATCTGCCCATAGCACGAAAAGTGGTATTTCTCATTTCTCCGTGGAGTCCGAGGAGAAATGTCTGGCAATGATAAGGGAGCTTCTGACGTACCTTCCGCAGAATAATATTGATGATCCCCCTCAGATTGAATGCATCGATTCCATCGACAGAAGTGATGAATCACTTGATTCAATAGTGCCATCCGATTCTTCCAGGCCATACGACATGATGACCATTCTTTCATCAATAGTGGACGATGGTGCAATATTTGAAATTCAGTCCGGATTCGCTCCAAACATGATCATTGGTCTGGCCAGAATGGATGGTAAACCGGTTGGTCTTATTGCCAACCAGCCAGCGGTTCTTGCCGGGGTACTCGATACTTTGTCTTCAGCTAAAGCCGCTCGATTCATCCGGTTCTGCGACTGCTTCAACATACCTTTATTAGTGTTTGAAGACGCGCCGGGATTCCTTCCGGGAGTTGATCAGGAGCATGCAGGAGTTATCAGAGAAGGCGCTAAACTGCTGTTTGCTTTCTGCGAAGCCACGGTTCCTCGGATAACCGTAGTCACAAGAAAGGCATTTGGAGGCGCTTACATAGCCATGAATTCCAAGAATGTCGGGGCGGATATCAATTTTGCCTGGCCTACGGGACAAATCGCGGTAATGGGTGCGAAAGGAGCAGTGAAAATTCTGTTCAAAAGGGATATCGCCAAGGATGAGGATCCCGAAGCAAGACGTCAATTGCTCATAGACGAATATAATGAGAAATTCAGTAATCCCTTTGTTTCCGCGGAAATGGGGTTTATTGACGAAGTTATAAAACCGCACGAAACAAGACCCAGGCTTATCGCAGCCCTCAAGACACTCTCCGGTAAACGTGTCACTAATCCGCCAAAAAAGCACTGTAACGGGCCTATATAATGAAGATCAACAGAATCCTTATCGCGAACAGGGGCGAGATTGCTGTTCGAATTGCCCGAGCCTGTTACGAGATGGGCATCACTTCCGTAGCTGTTTTTTCAGAGGCTGACAGATCAGCAAAGCATGTTCGATACGCTGATGAAGCGTACGAGATTGGCCCTCCTCCTTCCGGACAGAGTTACCTTGTTATTGAGAAAATCATCGAGACTGCTGTGATGTCCGATTGCCAGGCAGTTCATCCAGGATACGGATTTCTGGCCGAGAATCCACTGCTGCCCGAAGCCTGCTCCAACGCAGGATTGATTTTCATCGGACCGTCTCACCAGGCTATGGCTCTCCTCGGGAACAAGACTGAAGCCAGAAAAATAATGAAGAATGCAGGTATTCCAATTATACCAGGGGTTATGGAACCGCTGGCAACCGCGGATGAAGCCATTTCAGCTGCTGAGACAATTGGCTATCCGGTTCTGCTGAAAGCTACTGCGGGTGGTGGAGGAAAAGGCGTCAGGGTAGTTGAATCTCCGGACAAGCTGAGGTCTGCTTTTGAGCGGGCTCAGGCTGAGGCTCAATCCGCGTTCGGCAATCCCGATATTTATCTTGAAAAATTTCTGGTGAAACCCAGACATATAGAAATACAGATTCTTGCTGATGAACACGGAAACATAATCCATCTTAACGAGCGTGAATGTTCTGTCCAGAGACGTTATCAGAAACTGGTGGAGGAGTCTCCCAGCTGCATTGTTGATGAGGATCTGAGAAGAAGAATGGGTATAGCGGCAGTGGAAGCTATAAAAGTATCCGGCTATACCAATGCTGGGACTGTTGAATTCCTGGTTGATTCCGACAGAGAATTCTTCTTCCTTGAAGTAAACGCACGGCTTCAGGTGGAACATCCTGTAACCGAACTTATAACCGGTGTGGATCTTGTGAAGGAACAGATAAAAATCGCGTCCGGAAAACCTCTTTCCTTGAAACAGTCGGATATAGGAATTAACGGAGCAGCAATAGAATGCAGAATATCCGCTGAAGATCCTGAAACATTTCTTCCATCCGTAGGGCTTATCAAAGAGCTTATTGAACCATCCGGACCTGGAATAAGGGTTGAATCAGGCATAGCTGAAGAGTACGATGTTCCAGTCTATTATGACCCCCTTCTCTCCAAGGTCATCACATGGGGAAAGGACAGGGAAGAGGCTATTGTTCGAATGCTTCGAGCACTGAACGAGTACAAGATAAAAGGGGTGAAAACCACAATTCCATTCCATAGAAGAGTTCTTGTGAACAAGGCTTTCAGCAGCGGGAATTATGACACTGGAATTGTTCCGCAGATTGAACATACAGAAACAAAAGAGTATCTTGAAATTGCAGCGATTGCTGCTGCTATAGTCGCAATGACAGATGAACAGGTGAAATTCACTTCTAATGCACAGAAGGCTGATGCTTGGAAACTGTCGGGAAGGATTTATGGTGGCATACCTAGTATCGGATGGTAATCACACTCTGAAAGTAGAAGCTTCTCGACTTGAAGTTCGCCCTCATGATGAACTGTTTCAAATGGAAATCGACGGAAAAAAGAAGATAATCAGTATTTCAAGAATATCTCCTGCCCATCTTTCCATTCTCATAGATGGTAAATCCTTCAATGTGGAAGTGGAGCATTTCGAAAAAGACTATCAGGTTTCCACAAGGGGAGAGGTTTACAACTTAAGTGTAATTGATGAACGGGAAGTAACAACCTCTTCGGAACAGTCGGACAGTGGCGAGAAGGTTATTAAAGCTCCCATGCCGGGTCTTGTTGTTGAGATTAATGTCAACGAAGGTGATCAGGTGAAGGCGGGAGATACTCTTCTTGTTCTTGAAGCAATGAAAATGCAGAACGAAATAGCCGCTCCCGCTTCGGGAATAATACTCAATATCTCTGTGAAATCAGGTGCTACAGTTAATTCAGGAGATGACCTCCTGGTGCTGGACACCTGATCAGGGGATCAATCTTCCAGTAATCAGTTCCAGTTCAATTTCGCAGCCTTCTCGAAGAACTTTCAGAATAACCGGAATATCTGTCGTATCCGGCAGCAGATCATGTATTTCATTCAATTGTTCGGAGCTGACCTGATGACCGTCAACTTCCAGAAGAATATCTCCCTTAATGACCCCGGCATCATCTGCGGGTGATCCTCCTATAATATTTTTGACAATAAGCTCATTCCCCGCGATTTCCAGTCCCATTCCGGTAAGTGTTTCCGGAAGTCCTTCATGGAAGAGGGCTGAGGGCTCAAGAAAAACTGAAGAGGAATTATAATTAAGATAAACTATGAATCTGGAGAGGATACCCGCACCAAGTATGCCATCAAACTGATTGAAGATATCACCACCGTCAAAGCTTGAGCATATTCCACCTGGGACAGTGAAGTCTCCAAGTGTAACGCTTGAGACACGGAAACCCATTATCGATTCCTCACCCCCGATACCTCGGACTTCAGTTTCAAATGAAGGTCTGTCCTGAAGGAAATCCGGATGCTTCTCAAAGAAACCAGGTGTGAGATGGATGCAGCCCCCTGCGCCTGTGTCAAGCAGAAGGTTAATGGGAATCGAATCTTCAAGTATGGCTTCTACAGAGAGGAGGCTCATTGTTCTCACAGTTGGAAGTACTGTTATATCCGGGGGAATCAGAAAGCTGTCAGGGTCAAACAGCGTTATTGTTTCTAATCCGTAATCTATTCTTGTAACAAAGCGGCTCAGAAAATCGTATCCCAGTATCAGATCGATTCTTTCTCCCGTTGCTGGGTAGAATTCCTCAGCAAGCGGCATGACGGCCAGATACTGATCACTCAGAAGAGCCCCTGCCACGGAATAGGATAGAACCTTAACAAACGAGAATTCTCTGGTTCCGCCTATTCCCATTACCGGGAGTCTGCCGGATCCTGAAAGCTCCAGATCAGAAGCAAGCGTGCTGTCAAGAACGGTTGCTCCTGCCCCGCTGTCGAGAAGTATATTGACAGAAGTGCCGTTAACTTCTCCTTCAAGATAGATATGTTCTCCTCTGAGATAGAATGTCATCGGTATACCGGGATCTTCCAGTTTCCAGTCTCCGCTTCGGGAGGTTAGAGTAAAAAGCGATTCCGGAACAGAAATATTGTATTCTGTAAGGATATTCTCTGTTACTATTTCCTGACCGAATGCCGGTATTACACTCCTGCTGGACATGGGTCCGATAATTCCCTGCAGTGATTCGTAATTTTCAGGATAGCTCCTTACTTCAAGACCCATAACCTCAGCTGTCATTAGTACAGGGAGCCATGTTTCCTTCGACACATAGAAGATTATCTCCTGCTGGAATTCAAGATGCAGTGGTACTGTCATGATACTGTCTATCAGGGTGTCCTCAGCAATGGAGAGCATGGAGGTATCGAAAAGGTAGTCGTAGAAAATCGTTCTTTTCGAAAGGGCCATTTCATCACGGGCTTCTGCTCCTCCTGAAGACAGGTGTCCATTTCTGTCGATCGTCCAGACACTGTCTCCCAGAATCAGTATTTCCTGTTGAACCGGACCGAGTTCGGTAATGGAGAAACCCATGAATGGTTCTTTTACCCACCATGACTCAGTTGTACCCGATAATCCTGCCATCGAGAGACTGTCAATAGTATGAATAACCTGAAGATTATCAATCGCCTCCCGGCCGCCTGCTGCTTCTATGCATCTCTGAAGTACTTCGGAGACAGGATCGATTTGAGCATCGGTATTTTCTTCTGTGGACACTTCCCGGCTGGAATCGT
Source organism: Candidatus Aegiribacteria sp. (assembly GCA_021108435.1). Taxonomy (NCBI): domain Bacteria; kingdom Pseudomonadati; genus Candidatus Aegiribacteria; species Candidatus Aegiribacteria sp. The sequence goes on along the minus strand of JAIOQY010000091.1, from coordinate 6,993 downwards.
TGCTGCTTCCGCATCCGGTGAAGTTCTGGATAAGTAATATCAGGGCAGTTGTAAGCAATATTCGTCTCATGAGAACCTCCTGGGGCTCAGTTTGCGGAACATAATTCCAGTACAGCAAGCTCCGGTCTGCAATTCAGCCTTACGGGAGGGCTTCCTACACCTATGCCCCTTGATACGTAAACCATTGTTTTTCCATTCCAGACAGTACCGGAGCGGTATTTCTGCCCGTAATATGAGGGTAGAATCGGAGCGCCAATGATGGGTAGTACAACCTGCCCGCCATGTGTATGCCCCGCGAGAACAAGATCAGCCGTACCCTCCGGTATCTCCTCAGCGAAATCAGGATTGTGTGTTATCAGGATTACAGGTCCGTTGTATCGGTCGGGTCGGCAGCCGTCCAGCAGCTGTTCGTCTTCCCATAGATCCCCAACTCCCCATATTCGGATTGAAGCATCTTCTCTAGTGATCCATGTTCCCCTGTTTCTGAGTACTTCTGAACCCGCCAGATCATGAAGAAGTGTCTCGGTGAGTTCTGCGTCTTCCCAGTGATCATGATTACCAAGAACTGCGACCGACGGAGGAGTAAGATCGGCAAGAATCCTCATGCACGGTTCAATGTAACTTGCACTGTGCATCACGAAGTCACCACCAAGTACAACCAGATCGATCTTCATTGAGTTAATTACAGCAACAGAGTTCTGCACCCACGATTCGGTGACAAACGGTCCAAGATGAATATCGGTAAGCAGCGCGATTCGGAAGCCCCTGAATTTCATCGGCAGATTAACCATGGGTACCTGCGTGTATGTGGTTTCAAGCCAGTGAGGTTCAATGAATGCGGACCATAAGCCTCCTGTTGCTCCCCCGGCGGTAACGGCAGCCGCGGTTTTCAGGAAAGTTCTTCTGTTCATTGAAGTGCCACTATTGAAAAACGATTAATTCGCATATTCCACCAGGTTGCGAATGCGAAACGGTGCAGAAGTGCTCGCAGACAAGGCATGCGAATGAGCATCCGCGGGCGAAAGATTAAATACTTCAAGGAGAACCGATTGAGCATAACGCAGTATGCGGGGGTCTTATGCGCCGTTGCAGTAGTAACCCTGGTGAAATGTGCGTATTAATAATTTCCAGTATCCACATGATTGATTCAGGGCTGGTAAATATCGCTTCCATGGATACGCTGAGTTCAGCATCCTGATTTCTGTAATACACAGACACTTCATGTCCATTCGTGTATTCATAATTCCACAGAGGGATCAGATCCGTTGGACAATGTCCTATTCCTCTGAGAGAATCAGTCAGAAAAAGGAGAGCGTCTATCGGTAAACCATTATTGGAAACCAGATTCCAGGCATGGAACAGGATACTGTCGGTTCCGATTCTGACCAATCCTCCTACCGTCTGAAGATCCAGACCGATCTCGATGCTTCTTTCCCTAAGCGTATTTGCCATTTCGAGACATGGTCCCTGATTATCCGTTTCGGCTGGAACTGGAAGGGATCTGATCAATGAAGTTAAATCATCAAATGGTATATCCATACACGGAGAAGATCTGGAGAATGGTCTGAACGTGTACGGGTTCTGAGTTATGTGCAGAACAAGCGGCAGGATGATCTGTGTTCTTCCCGGAAGGGTGGGAATATGGTGCTTCAGCAGATTCCCATCCTGTACGAACGAACTGGCCAGATAATCAATTCTCTGGTAAGGCGGGTGTGATTCAGGCAGAGGTATTTCCACAGTGATGTCAGTTGCGGTAATATCACTCTTATTACTGATTACAGTTTTCAGAATCAGGAGAGTATCAAGGATCCTGGTTCCGCTTATTCTGGTATCCAGCCATTCAACAAGGAGAGGGTCGGAAGCGGAATTAGCCGCCAGATTGTAACACATTAATGACTGCGGGAATCTCCCTGCGATTTCCAGCATCACAGCCAGATCAACACCTGCCTGTCCGCCGTCTCTTGCCGCGATCTCGGCGAATAGAATCGCTCTATCCGGAATGCTGTCAAGAGTTACAAGGTTCCAGCAGGAATCCTGAGGTGAATAAGTGTAAGCCAGAAGCAGTATCAGAAGGAAGTTCAACTCCCCAGCCCCTTTACCGGATCCAGCCTGGCAGCTTTCATGGCGGGAAGAACGCCGGAACCAATACTGAGCAGGAACGCGACGATTCCTACCAGGACAACTTCCGGAATTGAGATACTGACAGGGATGTTTTCATGAAACGAATACACATCAGGGAGCTGAATGATGTTTGTTTCACCGATAGCCCAGCAGCAGGCAAGACCGATCATCAGCCCAAGGCATACACCGATTACTCCTACAAGCGCGCCTTCCCACAGGAATACTCTGAAGATCAAACTGTCGGTTGCACCCATTGCTTTCAGAACGGAAATGTCTCTCATTCTTTCAATTGCTGATCTGGATATGGTTCCCATTATGTTGAATGTCGCTACAAGAGTAATGAGAAGAAGTGCCAGAAATGCTCCCATTCTTTCCAGTTTCATTGAAGCTGTCAGATCCGGATTCAGTTCCCTCCATGTTTTAATGGAAATAGAAGCGGGAAGTATTTCGCGGATCTCTTCCGCGGTTTTCTCAGGGGAGAAACCTTCTGCCGGGCGGATATTCATTCCCGAATAACCGCCATCGGGGAGATACATTCTCTGAGCAAGATCAATAGGAATGTACGCAAGTGTCTCATCGTTGACTGGAAGCCCCGTTTCCACCGCGCCGGAGAGAATCGCTCTGCCGATGGCATGGCTCCTGCTGGAGAAAAATGCTTTCGGGGGAAAAAGAAAGAGAGTGTCTCCAACCGGGTGAAAGAACTCCTCGGCAAGGTATATACCCATTATGATGCAGTCACTTCCCTCCGGAGTTGATAACGTCAGTTCTCCATATGAGAGCTTGCTGCCCATCATGCCTTCCGTGAACTTCTCCTCGTCCACGCCAAGTATTCTGCATCCTGAATCCACTCCCCTTGAAGGCAGTCGAATTATCGCTTCTCCCTGTATGAATGGCGAAATACTGCTGACAGAAGGAAGGATCTCTATCTCCTCGATAAAATCGTCTGTCAGATGGAGAACATTTCCGCTGTCCGGCGTGATCGTAATGGGAGAATCAACCGTGATGACAGATTCCTCGATAAAATCCTCAAGTCCTGTAAGTACACCCATTACAATCATCAGCGCGCCAACTCCAAGAGCTACACCGGCGACACTGACCACAGTAGAAAAAGCAAAGCGCTTCCTTCTCGGATGCCTTCGAAGGTATCTCCACGCAAGGTGCCAGGAAAGCGAATTCATAATGTTCTCCAACCCAGTCCGCATATCTCACCAGAGTTACTACTGCAACGGCGTATAAGACACTCGCATACTGCGTTATGCTCAATCGACCTTCCTTGAAGTATATATAATACATCTGCGTTGATCTCATTCGCATGCCTTGTCTGCGAGCGTTTCTACACCGTTTCGTTACGCAACCCGGTAAAATATACGAACTCAGTCCGCATATCTCACCAGAGTTACTACTGCAACGGCGTATAAGACACTCGCATACTGCGTTATGCTCAATCGACCTTCCTTGAAGTATATATAATACATCTGCGTTGATCTCATTCGCATGCCTTGTCTGCGAGCGTTTCTACACCGTTTCGTTACGCAACCCGGTAAAATATACGAACTCAGTCCGCATATCTCACCAGAGTTACTACTGCAACGGCGTATAAGACACTCGCATACTGCGTTATGCTCAATCGACCTTCCATAATATACGAACTAAATAACCTGCAGATATAGCCTGTTTTCGTCACGAGCAGCTTTCAATTGAAATGTGATGAAGCAGCCTTACGTGTTTTAGTCAGGTTGTATATAATTCATAAGAAGTATAATCATCCATGCTTCGAAAGTGAGATTCAATGTATGGGAACATATCCTGAGAACAGGAGTTATATTCATTCATCCTGAGACACCTTGCACCGTATGTTCAGTATCGAGTAGTATCTCCTACTGAAAGGAGCTGAATTTTGCTTCAGTTATTAATAGTTCTTAGCATACTGAATATGCGGGATCAATCGGACATTGTTTCCGTAGAATACTCCGGTATGAACGGATGCTCGTTTTCAGTAGTAATTGGTGAACCTGATTTTCATGAATACGATGAGTACTGGTATCCTACAATACATGGAATGGGATTATCCTATACAGAGGGAGATTATGTAACTCCTGTCAGGACGTATTTCATACCCGTTCCACCCGGATGCGAACCTGTCATTACATGTACACCGGTAAGTTTCCAGAGAATTGAGTTCCCCGGTCCATCTCTGGTTACACCGGTTCCGACCGGTTCCGGTCTGGACACCGAATGGATTATTCCCCTGATAACGCCATCAGGAGACCGTGGGAGTTACGCTGAACTAGAAACAATGCATATCGCCGGAACAACCGTTGCCGCTGTAACCGTTGCGCCGTTTGCTTCGGGGGACAATTCAAGAATTCCTTCTGAACTGAATATTCGGCTTGAATGGCCATCGAGAAGTGGCTCACGCGAGATAGACAGTCCGCTTCTCAGTACTCTCTGTCTTCCTTCTTCTGTTTACTGGCCGAATTCCAGTACCCGGGCCACAAGCCCGTTCTGGGGACTTCCATGGGTCAGAATAGCTATCTCCTCTACCGGTTTTTATTCAGTAACCGGTGATGAGTTTGCTCAGGCTGGATGTGATGTAACCGGTGTTCCATCAAGTTCTCTTCGGATGTTCGGAGGGCCCGGAACACAATTTGATATCATGGATCCTGGAGAAGAGCATTTGCTGAGCGAGATTGCAATAGAGGTGATTGACGGAGGGGACGGGATATTTGATGAATCCGATACTCTCAGATTCTTCGCCTTTGATCTGAACAGGTTTAATTTCAATGAATTCAATAAAGAATTTGAAAGGCTTCAGCACCGCTACGCGACCCATAATATCTACTGGCTCACGTGGGGAGGTGAAAATGGACTGAGAATGGATACACTGGACGCGACGCCTGACGGATCTCCGGCATGGGGCGACAGCCTCCTGCATTGCTTCCGGCAGGAACAGGATTATATCTGGGTCGCAAATTGGGAGAATAGTACCGGGTGGGTATGGACTATGCTCTACGAGAACATTCCCGGTTACTTCTATTTCTCAAGTTCATCAGTTGACGGAGACGGCAGCCTGGTCATCTCCCTGATCTCAACCTCATACGATAATCATGACGTTTCCTTTGAGCTTAACGGTGATCTGATTGCCGATACGTCTTTTTATGGAAAACGCGAACAGATATTCGTATTCGAGGGGCTTACTCTCGATCCTTCAATGAACCTGCTGAAAGTGACCACAAGGAACGACCCCGGAACAGTATATTTCAATTATTTCCAGGCTGATTACCCCAGACGTTTGTCTTACGCCGCAGAGAGATTGCTTCGATTCATCGATATTGTTCAAGGCCGGTTCAGCTTTTCATTGGGAGGCGCTGCGGACTCCTGCAGTCTTCTGGATGTCTCAAATCCGTTCACCGTTAACAGGCTGAAAGGCAGTATTGCAGGTGGACTGCTCAATGTATCACTTGAAATTGAGCCCGGATCCGAACTGTGGCTTACAGGAACCGATGGTTACCTGTCTCCTGACTCTTTGCTGCCGGCAGAACCAGGCAGGATAATCGGAACCGGAATTCAGGGCGATATAGCTTTAGTTGTGGCAGACGAGCTGCTCGAGGCTGCTGAACCTCTTGAGACCATATACGGCATGAGAGGTTTATCCACCGTCATGGTTACCACCAGAGAGATATACGATGAATTCGGTCAGGGGCTCCGTGATCCCGGAGCGATAAGATCATTTTTCAGGTATACTCAGGATTCGTGGGATAATCCCGCGCAGGCTCTCGTGCTTGTGGGAGACGGTTCGTACGATCCGCTTATGCGGGTAACGTCAACGCCAACGATGATTCCGGCATACATCAAGCTGGCCGGCACTGATGGAAATAACGTTGATGACTTCTACGTGATCGCTCATAATGAAGGTGTGTATCCAGAAACCCCGCTGTCGAGAATACCGGTTTCTACGCGGTCTGAACTTGCTGCTTATCTCTCCAAGCTCATGCTGTACGAATTAGTGGAACCTTCCGGTCAGTGGGCAAACAAATTCCTTCTGATCGCTGATGACGATTGGAATAAAACCTCGGAAAATGAGTCCGCTTACACATTAACCTGCGAGTATTTTGCTGATTCAGTTCTGCCGAAAAGTTTCGACAGGGTGAAATTCTACCTTATTGAGTATCCCTGGCCTCCCGGCACCTCTACGGAAGGACTGCACCCTGAAAAGCCGCAGGCAAGGGAAGATCTTGTGGCGGAACTGACTTCTGGATGTGCAAACATGATCTACTTCGGGCATGGCTCCTATGGCCAGATTGCTCAGGAGAAACTGCTTGTATCAAGTGATGCCCAGAGAGTTTACAATGAAGGGCGCCTGCCCGTAATGATCTTCGCAACCTGTAATGTCGGGCAATTCGACATGGTTTCCGCTGATTGTATGGCAGAGGAATTTGCATTGAAAGCCGGGGGAGGATCGATAGCCTCAATAGCTGCAACCCGGGGAACGATTAACGGTATAAATGAAATCCTGTTCAGTGACTATTATACTTCGATCTTCAACGGAAATGACCTGAGCGCGGGAATGTCGCTGTGGCTGGCGAAAGTATCCTCCGGGGGTTACAACTTCAACCGTTTTTACGTGTTTTTCGGAGACGGTGGAGTATGCCATGTATTTCCTTCTTCTGAGGGCTGCAGTTTTGAGGTATCCGGAGATTCTCTCCTCCGAGGTGTTATCAACACTGTCAGCGGATCGCTTCGGAACAGTTCTGCCGCATTTCTGAATATCTCAGAAAGTGGCAGGGAGACGGAGTACATCACCATCGGCGGAAATACTATAATAGAGTATCTGCGTTACGGATCCAGTGTCTACCAGGGATTGGTTACAGG
>JAIOQY010000090.1 GCA_021108435.1 Candidatus Aegiribacteria sp. | reverse complement strand
GGTTGAGATGATTTTTTCCTTTGAATTCAAAAAGGGGAATTTCTTTTTGTTTCTGATATTCCAGCTATTGCCTGAGTATCTCATCAATTCCGTCACAGTAGTCATCCAATCCCAAATTACGTCAACGAGAGCGTGGTCTTACAGGCCGCTCAAGTAGCTCCTCGGGGGTTCGTCGCGCTGGGGGATGTTCGGGGAAATCGGGATTGAACCTACCAAAACAACGATCTGAGCCGGTGCATTGAGATAGGTAGCCAGCCACATGGGAAAGCGGGAGGTGCCAGATATGCGATAGCTCATGTGCGAGAACGCAAAGGGCATCACTTACCGAAGCAGATGACGGATCACCTTGCCGCAGCCAAAACGCACACGATGAGCTACAAAAATTGGCCGGGATGTTGATAGAGCCAGACGGATCATTCCGGCGCACACAGCCACAGGAGCCCGGACTACAGCTGCTGGCTGCGTCAGGCCAGATGACAGCCGCAGCCGGTGTTGCTCCATACGAGGTCCCTCCTTGTGCTTGATAGCTCTGACACATAGCTCCTTGAGAATTAAACTCAGCTACCGCTCTTCCAACAAGCGTGCTGCATGGGTAGAGGCCCGTTTGCCAGAGAACATCCTGCATACGGAGGGTGGTCAGCTGAATGCGCGGCTGACATCTGGTACGGATCGCTTTGTTCCCATATCGAATTGGCTGTTGGTTACTGACATTGTCCGCAGTGTATCTCCCTTGCTGTACTACGTGCGTCAACTCATGTGCCATTAATTTCTGTCCCTCGCTTGTCCCCGACGCGTAATGCCCTGCCCCGAATACCACATCCTGTCCCACTGTGAACGCCCGTGCATTCACGGCCCGCGCCGCCTCCGCAGCTCGAGTATCCGTATGCACCCGCACCTGGCTAAAATCATGGCCGAAACGCGGCTCAAAATAAGTACGCTCAGATTCAGATAATGGCTGGCAGCTGCCCTTAAGGGAATGTATATGAGATCCAAGATTGGGATTTACTTCAGACATATGACTTGAAGTTGCTTTTGCCTGAAG